>JABABO010000223.1 GCA_014238195.1 Kordiimonadaceae bacterium
CATTTTTGCAAGCTTATATGCTCTGTCCAAGGTGGGATACGGGACTGAAATTATCTATTTTGTCCTACTGCCTACTGTTATTGCGGTCTTCTTGCTCGTTATGCTATTTGATTATGTGCCGCACCATCCCCATAAGTCACAAGATCCGTTTCAAAATACCCGCATATATCCAAGTCGTTTGTTGAATATCGTTCTTCTTGGGCAAAATTATCACCTGATACATCACCTGTATCCCCGAGTTCCTTGGTATAAATACAAAGAAGTTTTCGCACGTACAAAGCCTTATCTAGAGGAACGCGGCGCTCCTATCGAAATTTTTGGCAGTGATACCGCTGGATTTATGAAATCTCCCCGTGCGCACCGATTGAAAGACAATGGGGCTGGCGTGAACATGCTGCTACCTGTCACGTCCTTGGACCGCCTGACGATTGACGCCGTTGCCATTGATTTCGGCGTTCCGATTGGCGATCATATGTGCTTCAAAGCTGGTCAATATGTCATGATCAGTCGCTGGCTGGCTGGCGCACAGACGACGCGGTGCTACTCTATATGTAGCAGTCCCGACGAAAATGGACTGACGATTGGCGTTCGCCGTACTAAAGACGGCCTGATGTCACGGTATCTAAATGAGACGCTTAAAATTGGGGATGAGTTAATCGTACAGGGCCCTTTCGGTGACTTCACCTATCCTGCATGCCATAGATATCCTGTTAAGTGCCTTGTGCTCATCGCAGGTGGCAGCGGGATCACCCCGATTTTGTCAATCTTGAAAACGGCTCTGAAGGGGCCAGTGAAGATACCAATCCAGCTTATTTACGCGGGGCGTGACTGGTCCAGCCTTATGTTTAAGTCCAAAATTAATGCCCTTGCTGACAGGTATCCTGATCTTTTGACCGTTCACTATCTTATCGATTCTGACATGAAAAAGAAAAGCCCTGCCTTTAGCCGCTCTCGCGTTGAAAGCCTGCTTGGTATCAAAACAAAAACCACGCGGCGCGTCGAAGACTGTGACTATTATATCTGTGGCCCTGAAGGGCTAAAACAAACAGCCTTGGAGACACTTTATGATTGGGGGGTCGCGCCCCAAAGAACCCATTATGAAGACTTTGCCACGACATCAATGGCACCAGAAGGGCCACAGCATCAAGTCTCAATAAAGCTAGCAGACGGCAGTGCACATACCATTCGTGTAGCATCTAACCAAACCGTGTTAGATGTGGCGATAGAAAACGGCGTGGCATTACCCCACGCATGCCGCAATGGCAGTTGCGGAACCTGCAAAGTCAAAGTGACCGCAGGCAGTATCGGCGTGCCAGCTAAAACAGTCGCGGGCATAACACCTGATGAATGGGGGCAGGGATTTACTCTGGCGTGTCAATGCAAGCCATTGGGCGATATCACCTTGAAAGAGTTGCGCAGCTAATCACCAAGTCAGGAGGGCAAAACAAGCCGTCGGCGACCGATTCAATGGTTTTCCCTTTGGGTTTTTCAAGGTTGACCAGCAATGAAATGATGCTGAGCATGCCTGATATAAACCGTTAATTTTATTTCCAATTTTTTGCAATGGCGGCATGACAGTAGCTTTTCCACTTCCTGCAAGCGCATGTATTTATGGGTTGCGGGATTTTGATCTATCTCAAACCAGCTTATGCGCATTTCATGATTACAGGCGCGGCATAGCACTTGAAAGCCATAACCATCAGCATAGTCCTGTAATTGTAGTGAATGTTCCATTACCAAAAGTCTTCCATATCTGGGACACGGGCATAGGCGATTTTGCCGCCTGCGTAACCACCAGGTGGCTGCACCCATGGACCTAAGCTGAGTATCGTGCGGGCGTAGCGGTTGTTTAAGGTGTCCATTGCATGTGTGACCGATGCCCATTTTTCACGCTCCTCATTATCGCTGAACATATCCAATTGTAGGGTATCGGCGCGAGTTAGGTCATATAACGCGACATGCACACGAATAATTTTAACGTTTTTAGGCAGGTCTTTAACTGCGCCTTTCCATAGGTTTTCCAATGTTGTTAGGCACAGTTTATCATCGTTGACTTGGTTCATACGCAGTTCGCCAGACCACTGATCATCTTTGCCCGACAGCCATAGCCCAAATGTACTGGCGCGGTACTGAGAGCGACGTAAACGCCGTGCAGCTTTGGTTGTTAAAAGGCGGGCGCACAGTCGGGCATGGCCCATGTCGCGCCATTCAGGGGGCAGCACCCGCCCATGCCCGTACATGCGGCGCTTGGTGGGGTCGGCTTGGATAGCATATCCATGCAGTGCATACCAAAAGCGCTCCCCGTTCACGCTGCGCCAAATGTTGCGCAAGTGTTTGGGGGAACTGTCCCATAGCTGATCCATCGAAGCAATACCTGCCATATTCAGGCGGGTCCGCATTCGTGTGCCGATACCTGGTATATCATCAATGTTTAAGTCAAGAAGTTTGCCGGGCAAAGCTTCGGGCCTAAAAATCGTCAGCCCGTTGGGTTTATCCATATCGCTAGCGATCTTAGCAAGCAAACGGTTAGGGGCAATACCAACCGAACACGTGATGTAAGGCCCGACAGTCTCAAAAATTCGTGCTTTAACGTCTTTTGATAAGCGCTCAGGATTTTCTTGCAAAGTTTTATCCAAGCGGCATGTCAATTCATCGATTGAACATACAGCATCAATGGGGCAAACACTTTCAATTTCCAACATCAGTTTGCGGTGTGCGCGGACATATAAATCAGGGCTTTGTGGTTGCAGAATAAGATCAGGGCATTTGATCTGCGCTTCACGGATGCTCATACCCGTTTTTACCCCATATTTTTTTGCCCGCGCATTGGCGGCTATGATACACGTATGTACAGTATCAGAAAACGGCGTAACGCCAATGGCTTTACCGCGTAAGGCTGGTCGTGCTTGTTCTTCTACGCTGGCAAAAAAGCCATCAAAATCTATATAAGCGCATTCAAGTTTTGTGGGTTTACGCATTGTTGTTATCTGGGTTGCTTTTGGGTTGCTAAATGTCAAAGGTACAGCACTTATATATAGCAACATTACAAGAACATAACAAGAACATATTAATGATTTATGACTATCGCATCTTTGTGGGAACAAAAGGGAGCACTTAAAGCTGGATAGATAAATCATGAAATTATAGGGAAAAGAGTCGTGATTTACCCTGAAAATTTTAATAATCCTGAAATTTTAATAATCTTGAAATTTTAATAAATTTGAGGCTTAAATTTGGTTGAGGTTATCAAAAGCGGATTTATTAGGAGGGGTGACGCTAGGCTGCACGGCTAAGCCTTCCATAATTGTTTTGTTAATATTAATCAGGTCCTTGATACTTTCGTCACCACGAATAACCGCCGATGAATGTTTTGATACCCATATGGAAAGGGAAATAATCGAAGCCCGCAGTTGGTCTGGCAACCCGTTGCCTTCAACACCACAATCGGTGGCTAGCATGGACCATAAGCGCCTATTCCAATCTAGCGCATCAGGGACTTTTGGGTCTGTGCTTGGCAGGTCCGCTGCGTCAATAAGGGATTTTGTCACTTGCACAAACAAGCGATATTCCGTCTGTCGCGGATTTTCGGTCTTGCTTTGTGCATTTTGATAGGCTTGATAGGACATGCCTAGCGCGTTCCATTAAAGTTAATACAATTGTTTGTATAATTACGGCAAGGATGTTAAGCAATCCTTACCTGTTGGGGCTTAGTCGCATCATGCCAGCGTTCTAAGTATGCATATTGATAGGTTTTTAGCGTTTACATTCCGCACGTCAGACAGAAATGTGTACAGTCCCGTTATCATTACAGCCCATGTTTATTATTGGGTGACAGAATGCGGCTGAATAAGCCAAAGTTTATGTGGTTTAAACTTAGGAACTATGGTATAATCGGGTCGTTTTCAGCCATATTTAATAGGCAACATATATTTCAGGGTTTTTTCAATGCACCGCACAATGATATTTAGGCACCGCACTATGATATTTAGATTTTTTTCAGCGAGCTGTCTGATGGTTATGGGCAGCGCTGCTGTTATTGCTGGGAACGTCAAGGAAGATGTGCGGAATCCTGCCTTGATGCCGCTTGATGGTGTTGGGGCAATAGTTCGCCACTTTAACAAAAGCCCAGGGCCTGCCGCGGCTCTATCGGAAGTGCTGTCTGCTTCGTTACAACAAATGAATATCAATAACGATCCGTATCAAGATAAGTGTAATCAAGTGATTGAGCAGCAGTATGAGAACTTAGTGGCGCTTGAAGAAAATGCTGAGGGTTCCCTTGAATTTTCCTTGCAGGCATTAGAAAACGCGCGATCAGATTCTGAAACGCTGCGTTTATATGAAAAAGCCATACACCGTGTTGCATCGCTCCGCACCTTTGAAGACAGTTTGGGTGTGATACGGATGCAGCAATCTCAGCGTATGTTAAAGGAAGAAATTGCAAAGCTACGGTATGTTCAATCTTTTGAAGGCTTGGATGAGGACTTGGCATTGATTGTTCAAGAAGCTTTGGAGCAAGCGCAAATAAGTTTAGAAATGTTTAGCAGTAGCCCTAGTGATCAAGCGATCAGCAATACAGACGGGTCAGACGAGGTAGCTGGGGAGTAAGCCTTCCACCCATTTACTGAGTGGGGTGGAAATCGCTGACTTGATCTTGTGAATTATCACGCACCTGACAATTCATTCTTGAATTAATCGAAAATTTAGCACTCAAAATTTAAAACTTAATGGCAATATCTTTCTTGGTAAGGGGTTGTTATTGGGTACTAGCGTTATTTATTGATAAGTCGAACCGACATAAAGACTTATAGCCAATTGTGGTGATCAAAATTCACTGCATTTGACTATAAGACAGGCTGCCTTTTCGGCTGCGGGTTTTAGGGTGAAGAAAGTAGTAATACTAAATATTTACTTTTAAGCCCCAGAGTAAGCCTCAGAGTAAGCGAAATAATATTGTTTTGTCATAAGGCTTGACTTCGAGGTAAAATACCAATCTATTGGTAACACCTTTCAATGCTTCAAGAATTATTGACAACATGTGAGGAAAAAGGTACTTCATTTTAGGGGGCCATAATGAAATTACGGCAGGGCTATGAGCGATAACGCAGCTGATGACGAACCAACCATGGAAGAAATTCTGGCCTCTATTCGCCGGATAATTTCTGATGAATCGGAAGATGGGGCACCAGATGCTGGTGCTGACGAAACTCCTGCCGTAGCAGCGCCAGAGCCAAAAGTCGAAGAACCGATTGCAGAAGAACCAGAACCAGCCCCAGAACCAACCCCAGAACCAGCCCCAGAACCAACCCCAGA
>JABABO010000202.1 GCA_014238195.1 Kordiimonadaceae bacterium
AATTTTGACGGGCTTGTCGGGCCAACCCATAATTACGCGGGCCTCAGCTTTGGTAATAAGGCGTCTGCAAGCAACAAAGGTGGCACGGCAAACCCACGCGAAGCTGCCTTGCAAGGGCTTGGCAAGGCGCGTCATATGCTGCGCTGTGGCATGAAGCAAGCGGTTTTGCCCCCCCATGATAGGCCGCACCTTAGTACCTTGCGGGCAATGGGGTTTACGGGAACGGACGCAGAAATTGTCAGCAGTGCAGGGGCTGCCAACCCCATGTTACTCGCCAATGTATCATCTGCGTCTTGTATGTGGACTGCTAATGCTGCAACTGTAACACCTGCCCCAGACAGCAGTGATGGTCGTACACATTTTACACCCGCGAACTTAGCAGCAATGTTCCACCGGTCGATCGAATGGCCTACAACCGCGCGCGTGCTAAAAAGTATTTTCCCAGAAGGTGACCGTTTTGCCCATCATGATGCTGTTGCTGGCGGCGTGCATATGGGGGACGAAGGCGCGGCTAATCATAACCGCTTTTGCAGTGATTATGGTGCTGCGGGTGCTGCGTTATTTGTTTATGGTCGCTCGGCTTTTGAGGCTTCTGAAGACTTGAATTTTCCTGGCCGCCAAACGATTGAGAGCTGTCATGTGGTCGCATCAACCCACGGATTGCAGCAAGGCAAAGTCATTATGGTGCGCCAAAGTGCAAAAGCCATCAATGCAGGGGCTTTTCATAATGATGTGGTAGCCGTTAGCAATCGTAATGCATTCTTTTATCATGAACATGCCTTTGATGATGCCCTGGCCCTGCGCGCTAAAATACAAACGGCAATGGGCGATACGGTCATGCATTTCATTGAAGTGCCCGCCAGTAAAGTATCGCTAAGCGATGCTATTTCATCCTATCTATTTAACAGCCAACTGGTGAGTATGCCTGACCGCGAGGGCATGACGCTCATCTTGCCGACCGAAGTTGAAAATAACCCAGCAACACATGCCTATGTGGCTGAACTCATCGCCAGTGGTAGCATCATTAAACATGCAGATTATTTGGATTTACGCCAAAGTATGCGCAATGGCGGCGGCCCTGCTTGCTTGCGGTTGCGTGTAGCCCTAAGTGAAGCGGATCAAAACGCCCTTGGTGCGCGTGTGATGATGAATGAAAACCGTATTGAAACCTTAGAAGCTTGGGTAAAGAAACATTACCGTGACAGTTTAAGTGTGGATGATTTAAAAGACCCTAAACTGATGGAGGAAAGTTTTTCTGCGCTTGATGAATTAACGCAAATCCTTGACCTTGGGTGTGTCTATGATTTTCAACGTTAGGAAAGGCAGTTAAGTGTGCCTCTTATAATATAGCCAATTGCGGTGAATATTGATCCCCTCATTTGGCTATAAGTCTTTATATCGGTTCGACTAATCAATGAATAATAAGATCATTATTCATTGGTCTCGCTATATTGAAAGTTCGCACTGCTCCTATTTTTGTGATTGGACAGTGATCGTATTCCTTGTGTTAATAGACGCAATAAAAACATTATAATATTTGTGTTTTTGGCAAGCTTATTAGTAAGGATACTCTTATGCATTTGAAAAAATTTATCAATTGGGGGGCCTCAGAAAACGAAGTAACGAACGAGGCGTTGTTTCTTAACCGCCGTCATTTGATGAAAGGCGCGGTGGCTGTTGGCGGGGCAGCTGCTTTAGGCGGCATCGGGGCCTTTACGACAGGTGTTCTAGCGGCGAATAAAGAACGTCCTTTGCTTGATTTGGCTCACAGTACATCTGATTTTGGTAGGGATGAAACGCTAACCCCGTATCAAGCCGTGACAGGATATAATAATTTTTACGAGTTCGGTACTGGTAAGGATGATCCTGCTAAAAATGCTTGGCGGATGGAGATTGACCCATGGGAGGTTACAGTCGGCGGACTAAC
>JABABO010000054.1 GCA_014238195.1 Kordiimonadaceae bacterium
CCCAACAGATGCTGACCCTGATAATGTGTATGAAGTCACGATTACCGCGAACTATGATGCCGGCTACGCGACCAGCAGCCATGACCTAACCATCACCGTGACAGACCGTATTGCAGAAAATGCTACAAATGAAGCAAATGCTATTATTTCTGGGTATTCGAGCAAGTATTCCTTATCCGATCTGACGGGTGATGTGGGCTTTAAGTTCTTGGGTTTAGGCCCCGATACAACTAATCTTTCCGTATCCAGTGCGGGGGATGTCAATGGTGATGGTTATGATGATCTAATCGTTTCGACCCCCCAAGCAAGTAATCCAGGAGTGGGTACCCAAACACTGGTCGGTGTAATCTATGTGGTTTTTGGTAACAGCAACGTTTCGGCGATTGAAATTGATCTTGGCAGCCTTGATGGCAGAAATGGATTTAAGGTTGTTGGTACACATAATGATGACAAAGACAGGTTTGGTCTTTCTGTTTCCAGTGCTGGTGATATCAACGACGATGGGTACGGCGATATCATCATTGGGGCGCCTAATGCTAATCCAGTTTTGGGTACTACTGATATAGCTGAGGCTAATTATGGTCTAAGCTATGTGCTGTTTGGTAATAATGAGACCTTTGCCCCGACTATTGATCTACACAACATGGATGAGGGGGATACTAATATTGGTTTTTTCCTTCGGGGTGCTGATACTACTACTTCATCTACAAAGTTTGGCAGTTCCGTATCCACGGCTGGGGATGTCAACGGCGATGGTTATGATGATTTGGTGATTGGTGCTTTCGAGACTGACTCGAATGGCGCCGAATCTGGTGAAACCTATGTGGTGTTTGGTAAGCCAGGGGCATTTGACTATCCAACCTATAACAGCCCATTTGACCTGCGCAACCTTGATGGCAGCGATGGCTTTAAACTGGTTGGTATTGATAGTTCGGACAATAGTGGTCGATCAGTCTCAACTGCGGGCGATGTGAACGGTGATGGTTATGATGACATAATCATTGGTGCTTTCAAGGCTGACCCAAATGGCGAAAGCGCTGCGGGTGAAACCTATGTGGTATATGGGCATAAAGGGGGCTTTGAAGCTGTAGTAGACCTTGCCACCCTTGATGGCAGCGATGGTTTTACCATCAATGGTATTGATGCGGGTGACAACAGCGGCTTTTCCGTATCCAGTGCGGGTGATGTGAACGGTGATGGTTATGACGACCTGATCATTGGGGCATATAAAGCTGATTCTGGTGCGGGTGAAAGCTATGTGGTGTTTGGTGGTGCGGGCCTCAGTGCAACGATTGAGCTCTCCAACCTTGATGGCAGTGATGGTTTCACGTTGAACGGCTCTGCTGATGATAAAAGCGGCTATTCCGTATCCAGCGCTGGTGATGTTAACGGCGATGGTCTTGCCGATTTGATCATTGGTGCACCAGGTTCAGACAATTCAGCTGGTGCCAGCTATTTGGTGTTTGGTTTTCAGGACACAAATATTTCTGTCATTGAACTGTCCAGTCTTGATGGGGCCAATGGCTTTCAGCTGCATACTACTGGCAGCTTTACTCAAGACGTTGGCGCGGCTGTCGCCAGCGCGGGGGACATTAACGCTGATGGCTATGACGATCTGATTATTGCGGCGCCAGACGGGGGTGGTGAGGCTTATGTGGTGCTTGGTGGGCAAAACTTGCTGACGGCCACCGTGAATATTGCAGACACCATATCAGTGGAGGCGAATTCTGGGGGTATTGTCGCCGATATTTGGGCGACTGTATTTGGTTTTGATGTAGACGACAATATCACATATTCGATTGTCACTAATGATTCTGACGAACCCTTTGCGATTGACACTGATACGGGTGTGATAACATTCGCAGATGACATCGCCCCAGAATATAATGATGATGTGGATGGGGACAACAATTACGACCTTACGGTTAAGATTACACAGGACTTAGTCAACAGTTTTACCACCCACGATATAACTGTAACAGTTCTGCCCGAAGCCTTGACCCCAGATACTGTTGTCACAGGCTATA
>JABABO010000358.1 GCA_014238195.1 Kordiimonadaceae bacterium
ACACACATTCCGCCATGGCATCATTTTTAAATGCATAAGGCAGATCAAGCACTTGAGCCGCCCCAAACAAGCTGCCCGTGCCGCCGATTGTCGTCATCGTCACTTCAAGCGTGCCTGATTGCAGGGCTTCCAAACATTCCCGCGCGTTGGAGCAAAACTGACCGGCAGGGAAAATTTTAACCTCGACAGCGCCATTAGTGCGTTTTTCAACAACCTGCTTGAAGGCCAAAGCCCCTACATAGTCCTCATCATCTTGGGAGCCTAAAAAGCCAACTTTAATAATCTCCTTATCCGAGCCACCAAAATTAGCCGCTAAACCAATCAGACAAACACCAACAAGCACAAAAAATAAAACACGCAGGGCTTTACTACGGTGGTCTGTCTTATCAATGTCTATATGCATCGCTCACTCCTATATAAAGCCCAGCAAGCGTGGCACAGTTAACGAAATCGCGGGGATGTACGTTATTAAAAATATCACCCCTATTTCAACCGCCAAGAACGGCAGCATTTCTTTGGCGATGCGATCGACTTTTTCCCCCGAAACCGATGACGCGACAAACAGCACCAGCCCCATAGGCGGCGTTGCAAGACCCACAGTCACATTCACACACATAACAATCGCGAAATGAAGGGGATCAACACCCATACCAATAAAAATCGGGCCAAGCACAGGCCCAAGGATCAAAATAGCAGGCCCTGCATCCAAAAACATACCAACGATCAGCAGAAAAATATTCACCAAAAACAATAACAGCAGCACATTATCCGTAATGCCCGTTAAGCCAACGGCAAGTTGTTCCGCCATTCCTGACACCGTAATGATCCAAGCGAATGTAACGGCAGACCCAACAAGCAGTAAAATCACACCAGACTGCACCGCAACATTGCGGAAAATCTCAGGCAGTTCTGATACTTTTAAACTACCCATGAAAAACAAACCAACAACCAAGGCATAAAAGGCTGCAACGGCGGCTGCTTCGGTTGGTGTAAACACACCCAGAACAATACCGCCCAGCAAAATAACAGGGGTCATAAGCGCGAGTATGGTGCTTTTGAAAGCAGCACCGCGTTCTGCCCATGTTGACCGCCGTGCAGCCACAGGATAATCACGTTTTTTAGACAAATGATACGTAACAGTCATCAACCCACTAGCCACCAAAAGCCCGGGCACAATGCCAGCGGCAAACAACCCACCAACAGATACATTCATAATGAAAGCATAAATAATCATAATCCCCGATGGCGGTATGATCGGCCCTATGACCGATGAGGCCGCCGTAATCGCCGCAGAAAAGCTTTTTGAATAACCGCTTTCAGACATCGCAGGAATAAGCATTTTACCAAGCGCCGATGTGTCCGCCACAGCAGACCCAGAAAGCCCCGCGAACAATATCGACGATAGAATATTGATCTGCGCAAGGCCACCACGTACATGCCCGACCATGCTTTCACTGAATTTAACAATTGCGCGGGTGATACCGCCCGAATTCATCAGCTCACCCGCCAAAATAAAAAACGGCACTGCCATCAAGGGGAAGCTGTCCATCCCATTATACAAACGGCTGAGCAAGGCGCGCAGGTAAACGCCTTCCCCGTCTAATGTTAGGCTCATGGCTGGGGCAATTAACAAGGCAAACACAACTGGTGCACCCATAATCATCAGCAACAGAAAAATCCAAAAATAACCTAATGTCATTAAAACCCCCTATTCTTGACCGTGTTCATGCAGGCGGAATGACTGGTCCCCTGTCACGGCGATCATCACTGACCGTAAGATCAGTTCTACCCCGACACATATCAGGGCTAAAAAAGACATTGGTACAATCATATAAAACCACGAGAGTGCTAGGGGCAAAGTAGCCGCCATCGTTGCCTGCCCTTTCTGCCAAAAATCTATCGATTCCATAAAGAATACAGCTAAGGCCCACATGATCACCAAATGGATGATCAGTTCCAAGCGCTGTCGAAAGCGCTTGGAAAAGCTGTCCACAAACATATCAACGGAAACAAATTCACCGCCGCGATACGCCCACGGTGCTACCAGAAAAGTCACCCATACCATGAGAACTTTGGCCAGCTCTTCGGTCCAACTAAAGGAGCTATCTAATATATAACGGTAAAAGACCTGTGCCAGAACAATAGTGATCATCACCATCAGCAAAACGCCCGCGCTGTTACGCCCTGTGCGGCATACCTTATCATTCATACGCGATAAGCCCGAAATGACTGTTATAACTGATTGACGCAATGTGCTCCCCTTCACTGGACGGTCAGATATTTATAGAACCATATCAACAAAACTTGCTGATATGTGCGCATTTGGGCCTCAAACAACACTGTAAAAGGCCCAATGCTAAGTCTTAAATCCCCCGCTTAAAAATTCGCCCGAAAATTAACGCCAAAGTGACGATCCGCATCGCGTGGAATTTGATAACGGAAGTTGTCGCCACTGTATGTGGTTACAAAACTATCATCCAGCAGGTTTTTAACAAGCACTGTTACGCGGTACTGATCTTCGGCAAAGGCGTATGTAACGCTCATATTCATCATATCATATCCTGGTAGCAAGCTGACAGGATTAAAATTGCCGTCTGTGCCAGGTAGCAGTGAGTTTTGATCATCAATGTGCGCCCAAGAGGCATTAAAAATCACTTCGTCAGCATCACCGACGGGCATGACATATTCAGTACCAAGTGTGAAATTAAAGTCAGGCGAGAACAAAAGGTCAAGCCCAGAACGACTTGTACATCCCTCAGGAGGAGACCCTGTTGTTGGATCAACAGGACAGTTAAATTCCTCAATCTGGGCATCATTCAAAGATACCGCTGCCGTTACTTTTAAGTTTTCCGTTGGTGTCCAAAGTACATCAGCCTCAATCCCCTTGGTTGATACATCACCAGCATTTGTAAGCCGCGTGATTGTTACACCCGTTGAGTTATCAAAGTTATTGGCCTGAAAGCCACTGATTTCTGTATAATAAGCCGCTACGTTGAGTATCAGATCACGCGAAGCAAACTTATAACCCACTTCCCATGATTCAGATGATTCTTCATCAATAGGCAATGTATCATTTGTTCCCATATTGTAAAAGACGTTAAAAGCTGGCCCCTTATAGCCCTGAGTATAAGTGGCATAGGCGGAACTATTGTCGGTCAGATTATACCGTAAACCAAGCTTGAAGGATATGTCAGTATTATTACTTTCATTAGCAAAAGATGTTGCATAACCGCCAGATTCTTCACTGAACTGGCTATTAGGCAAGCCTGGCCGCACACCGACGCCTTGACGACCATATGCGTCATTATTCACCCGTAAATGGTTGAAACTGACTTTATCATCAGTATAGCGCAAACCAAAATCAGCAAACAATCGGCCTTCGGTGATTTCATAGGACCCATTACCAAACACAGCATAGTTTTTAATCGATACATTGGTGTAACCAGTCGCAGAAACAATATCATTAGCTTGGCATGTCAGACTTGGGTTAGCATCCAAAATAGCTTGATTTTGCCCGCCGTTATTTTGACAACTTGCATTGCGGGTAAAATCAGCTTCCTGATCAAGATCAAAATAATACAGGCCAGCGATATATTCAAACCGCTCCCCACCTGGCGATGTCAATCGAAGTTCCTGTGACGTTTGATCCCACGTCCGTGTGCCATCATCATGCAATTGGAAAGGGACTGCAAACACAGGGGTCGTAGATGTCCCGCCAATAGACGTGAAATCACCTTCGCGGTATTCGGTATTTTCCCAGTTCCTGTAGGCAGTGATGGATGTCAATGTATGGTCACCAAAATCCTTGTTGATCTCAACGGACCAAGCATCGGTACTGTCATCCATGAATGTTTCATAATCATGATCAACGCGACGCTGATCCAGATCAAGGTCCGTCACACCATCAATGATACCATCGCTGTCGGGCGCCGCAGCCGAGGCAGGATTGCGACCACTTGGAAGGACTTCTAAGTCAGCGCAGCAATCATCGGCGGCATCGGACCGTTCATAAATCGCCAGAATAGACAAATCATCAGATGGTTTATATTCCACCATCGCACGGACCGCCCAGCGATCATAACCATTGACTTTTTCATTGTTGTAAACGTTGGTGATATTACCGATGTAACCCGATTTCGTGAAGGTCAGGCTAGCGTTTGCAGTATCACTGAGCGGACCAGACACCCGACCCTTCATTTTCCATTCATTGCCTTCTAGCAGCGACGCATCAACATAGCCTTCAAATTCGTCCGATGGGCGTTTCGTGATGATATTCACCACCCCAGCCGAGGCGTTTTTACCAAACAAGGTACCTTGTGGGCCGCGTAGAACCTCCATTTGTTGAAGGTCATACAGGTCACCAAATGCCTGACCAGAACGGGCGAGCACAACACCGTCAACCACAGTTGCTACGCTTGGCTCCGCAGCGCCTGAAAAGGATATAGTCCCAATGCCGCGCATTGTTAGGGCTGAATTGGCGCTGGTTGTACCTTTACGGAAACTAACGGTTGGCACCAGCATTTGCAGCGATTCGATGCTTGCAGTATAAGAATTTTCAATCGCCGAACTATCCAGAACGCTGACAGAAACAGGCACATCGGTTAATTTCTGTTCCCGTTTTTGCGCTGTTACAACAATCTCTTCAAATCCAGAAGTGTCGGCCCCATCTTGCGCTTGAGCCGTTTGTGTTGCACCCAGTGCCATAACAATTGACGAGCCTGTTAGCAGCCATTTTGACCGTGATATTTTCATTGACATTATTTTCCTCCCTAGAAACTAAAATGACGCGCTTGTGACGCGCTTTTACTTAAGTTTTTATAATCTATAATAGCCTTTGTACTTTTGGTCATAGAATCCTAGATTAGAATCGTGGATTCTGCGTAGCACCTCAACTTTTGTTTTTAAAATCAAAGCAATTTTTAAAGTCCAAAGTCTGATAACGACCCTTTCCCAAGACATCCGCCTGCCAGAACATCCGTCATCGAATAGCCATTAAGCTTATAAGTCTTATTTATCGCAGGATATTTTGTTTCCGTAAGTTTTATCACAACTTAGTCAAACCAGATATCCAGTTAAAAACAATAAGATTCACAGACATTTTCCATATTTATCAGATAAATCTGTTAAATGCACGAAAAAAATCTTGCAGCTTTGATATTATCGTTCATACTTGCGCGGTTTTCGGGACGTTCATATTATATGAACCGCTCAGCTTCACCCAAATGTAAAAGCACTGTCTGGCTATGTGGCAGGCTTTTGGGTTAGCGTTTGAAAGCCTGCAATAAAATGAATTTCGGGGAATATTTATGTCTGAGAAGACACCACCTTCTAACCCAGATGCACCTAAAAAACCGAGTGGTCGCCCCAATGATCACTCCAGCGGTCGTCACGGCAATGAAACACAAGAATTACGCTTACGCCATTATGAAAATGCGTCGGAGCTGAAGTTTCTAACCCCTGAGGAACGCTATTTGTTTGGCAAGCCAACCAAGCGCTATAAGCTGAATATTATTGGTACAGGAACCATCGGTCAGGAACATATGCGCGTCACTGAAATGGAAGGCCGCGCCACTGTGCACGGCATTTTCGATGTTCGCAGTGAAAGCACCGAAGTTGCCCTTAACACTTTCAATCAACATGCAGCACACATCCCGAAAGTTTATAACAGCCTTGTTGAGGCCTGTATGGACCCAGACATTGACGGCCTTGTGATTTGCACACCCAATCATACACATCTAAGCGTGCTTGAAGTCGCCGTCCAGTCTGGCAAAACTATCCTGCTAGAAAAACCAATGGCCCCAACCCTGCCAGAAGCACGCAAGATTGCTGAAATCGCTCAGTGCTATCAGGCGGAACACGGTGCACATATCCAGTTAGGCCTGCAATACCGTTATAAATCCATTTATGCAGAAAGCTTTTATGAGCTGCTGGAACGGCGCACGCTTGGCTGTGTGAAATCTATTTTCATGATGGAACACCGACCACCTTTTTTGGATAAAACCCTGCAATGGAATAAGTTTGAAGAAAAATCAGGTGGCACGTTGGTGGAAAAATGTTGCCACTATTTCGACATTATGAACCAAATAGCAGCATCAACACCCGTGCGCGTTTTTGCCACAGGGTCACAAGCAGTAAACTTCCTTGATTTTGAATACGACGGGCAAAAATCTGATATCATTGATAATGCTTTTGTCACCATTGACTATGAAAATGGCATCAATGCAGGCTTTTCGCTGAATATGTTTTCCCCCAATTTTTATGAAGAGCTAACCGTATGCGGCGGTGAAGGCCGTCTAAAAGCTTTTGAAACTGTTAGTACCTTTGAAGATGGTTCCTTAAAATCTGAAATCGAAATTAAACTAGGGGAACAAGGCATATCGCGCACCATTACCCCAACCTATCCACTTTATATCGAAAAGAGCGGTCACAGCGGTGCCACATTTGTCGAACACCGCATCTTTGTCGACAAAATGGACGGTATGGACACAAGCGCCGCGACTGTGCGCGATGGTTTGATGTCGGTTCTAATCGGCACAGCCGCAGAAATGTCAATTAAATCGGGCGCACCTATTCTGATCAAGGACCTCATTGATGCGCATAAGCTGCAACCATACTTATAACATTTGCAAATAACATCCTAGGAAATCACCATGTCAAAAACTATGTCATCTATCACGGACATGCCACCCGTTGGCTTAGGGCTGTGGAAAATTGAAAAAACCGATACGGCTGCTACTGTGGTTGATGCCATCAAAGCTGGCTACCGTCACTTGGACAGCGCCTGCGATTACGGCAATGAAAAACAAGTCGGTGAAGGTATTACTGAGGCCATTAAACAAGGCTTAGTGACAAGGGAAGAGCTTTGGGTCACCTCCAAACTTTGGAACACCTATCACGCAAAAGAACATGTCCGCCCAGCGTTGGAGCGCACCCTGGAAGATCTAGGGCTTGATTATCTTGACCTGTATCTCATTCATTTTCCCATTGCGCTTGAATATGTGCCGTTCGAGAAAAACTATCCCCCTGAATGGCTGTTTAATCCAGAAGATGACAATCCAGAAATGCGGCCTGCAAAAGTCCCCCATCATGAAACATGGGCGGCAATGGAAGACGTGTGCGAGGCTGGCCTTGTTAAAAATATCGGCGTTTGCAATTATAATAGCGGACTGCTGCATGATTTATTTTCATATGCGCGGATTGCCCCGGCGGCACTGCAAATCGAATCGCACCCCTACCTAACGCAAGACCGTTTAATCCGCTTAGCCAAAGATTTAGGCATGGCAGTGACAGCATTTTCACCGCTTGGTGCTTTGTCCTACTTGCAGCTTGGCATGGCTGATATGTCTGAAAGTGTCCTTGTTCAAGATGCCGTAAAAACTGCAGCGGCTGCACACGGTAAAACACCTGCGCAAATCGTGCTGCGCTGGGGTATTCAGCGCGGTAACAGTATCATACCAAAATCAACCAAAGCAGAACGCCTGAGGGAAAATTTGGATATTTTCGATTTTGAATTATCGCACGCTGAAATGGATGCCATTGCTGCGCTCAATCAAAATCGTCGCTTTAATGATCCTGGTAATTTTTGCGAAGCTGCTTTTGGCCGCTTTCATCCGATCTACGATTAAAAGGCCGATCTACGATTAAAAGGAAGACACAATGAATAATCCATTAGTAAAACAAAGCACTGGTACCTTCCAGCAAACCTATCATACGGGTGTATTCCCCGCGTTTCTTGAAAACCATGATAAAAATATGGATATTGCAGGAGCTGTCACATGGGTGCGTGAAAACAAAACCGACCTTACTGAAATGATGTTAGACAGCGGCACGGTTTTCTTCCGTGGGTTTCCTGTGAAAACCGCTGAAGACTTTGACGCTTTCTTCACTGCATTTGGCTTGCCTGCGTTTACCTATAAAGAGAGCTTATCGAACGCTGTGCGCGTCAATAAAACCCCTAAAGTTTTCACAGCCAATGAAGCGCCGCCCGAAGCAGGGATTTTCCTACACCATGAAATGGCGCAAACACCAATTTACCCATCCAAGCTTTTTTTCTTTTGTGAAATTGCCGCGGGTGAAGGCGGGGCGACACCGATTTGCCGTTCTGATATATTACTTGAACGCCTGACAAAAGCCGAACCTGAGTTCGTGCAAAAGTGCCGTGACCTTGGTGTGCGTTACAGCATTGTGATGCCAGCGAGTGATGATCCCGCGTCAGGTCAAGGCCGCGGCTGGCAAAGCACCCTTGGCGTTGCTTCAAAACCAGAAGCAGAAAAGCGTTTAACTGATCTTGGATACAGTTTTGCTTGGTTAAAGGATGATAGCCTGCGCACCACAACACCGACACTGCCAGCTATTCGTACTGCCGAAAACGGGCGTGAAGCATATTTCAATCAGTTGATTGCTGCTTTCAAGGGCTGGCAAGATGTCAGTTATAGCGGTGTTCATAAAATCGCCTTCGGTGACGGTGAACCTTTACCAGATGAGGCGATGAACACAGTATGCGAAATCGCTGAGGAGTTATCGGTGGATACCCCTTGGCAATCAGGTGATATTGTGTTCATTGATAACTTTCAAGTCATGCATGGTCGACGTTCTTTCAAGGGTAAGCGCCGCGTGTTAACGGCTTTTGCAGGAAAAACCGAAGCAAGCTAATTTTTTGACTGCTCATTTAAGTGGTTATGAAGAACTGCCCTCTAAAACTGGTTCTTCGGCGACAATCACTTTGTTTCGGCCCGTAGACTTAGCACTGTACATTGCTTTGTCAGCATACTCTAGCAGTTCAGCTGGCATAGCTTGATCTGTGCTCGCCGCGACGCCGATTGAAACCGTTATATTAATCGGACCCGCGTCTAAACCAACATCAAAGGGGTGTTGCTCCACCTGTTTGCGCAAGCGTTCAGCGATTGACCGCGCCCAATCCATTGGGGTATCAGGCATCATCACGACGAATTCTTCTCCGCCGTAGCGAGCGGCTAAGTCAATGCCCCGAATATTCTTGGCAATAATCATAGAAAACGCTTTCAACACCTTGTCACCCGCAGCATGACCGTATGTGTCATTCACATTTTTAAAATGATCAATATCCATCATCATCAAGGATAAAATTTTATCGTAGCGCATCGCAGCCGCTAACTGTGTATCCAAATGATTAGTCAAATAATGACGATTATAAAGCCCTGTTACGGCATCGGTCGTTGCCAAATGCATCGATGTATGGAAATTTTCCCATAATTTATCGGCGTAGCGCTTGCGCTTTAACTGTGTTTTCACGCGCACTAAAAATTCGTTTTTGTCGACAGGACGCACAACATAATCATTGACCCCCATATCAAGAGCCCGTAAAAGTTGCTTGTCAGTGCCCTCACTTACCATCACTAGAATCGGGATGTTCCTTGTTTCGTCAAAAGAACGTATTCTTGAGCAAACCCTCAATCCATCTGTATCGCGCATGGTTAAAGAAACGATAATCAAGTCATAATTTTTCTCGCGTGCTCGGTCTGCAACATCTTCACCGCCAATCATCAGAGTAACATCACCAACCACATCTAATACCCGTGCAATACGATCTGCTATGTGTTCTTGTTCATCAACAATCAAAATTTTAGCGTCATTGGGCGCTTCTTTATTATAGTCATTCGCGGCACTTTCATCCCAACCCATATTCGTAGTTGTTGCTTCTCGGTTCCGTAATTCATCCAGCATATACTTAAGACGTATCAAAGATTTAACCCGTGCAAAAAGCGCAAAATCTTGTACGGGTTTTGTTAGAAAATCATCTGCGCCTGCTTCTAAACCAGCGATACGATCACTCGGTTGATCAAGTGCAGTGACCATTACAACAGGAATATGGACTGTTGCTGGATTGCTTTTTATACGGCGACAGACTTCAAACCCATTCATCCCAGGCATCATGACATCCAGAAGAATAATGTCTGGGTGTTCACGCGAAATTAATTCCAGCGCCTCAGGGCCGTTATAAGCCGTCTGCACGTCAAAATATTCGCTGTTTAACTTAGCTTCCAACAGCTTTACGTTAGGGGGTACGTCATCAACCACTAAAACTCGCGCTGTCATTTATGGCACCTATTCAACAAGTTCTTTAATAGTCTGTAAGAAATGTGCGACTGATATGGGCTTGGCAATATAAGCTTCACAGCCTCCCTCACGGATTTTCTCTTCATCACCCTTCATCGCAAATGCTGTCACAGCAACAACTGGGATTGACTTAAGCTGATCATCTTCCTTCAACCATTTTGTCACTTCTAAGCCAGAAACTTCAGGAAGCTGAATATCCATCAGTATAAGATCGGGTCTATGCTCATGCGCTAGATCAAGCGCCGACATGCCGTTCCTTGTGGGAATGGTATCATAGTCATGGGCTTCTAATAAATCGCAGAACAGTTTCATGTTCAGCTCGTTATCTTCAACAATGAGTATCTTTTTACTCATAAAGGTCCCTAACTAATAATACTATTACATTTCTGAATATTAATCTGGCTTTAGCATAAAATACAAGCCTGACATAATGGTACCATCTTTTTTCTAACTTTTTGATTAAGAAATGATAAATTTTCATCACCTTGAAGAAATATCTGCCATAATCTTATACAGATCATCTATAAGGTGTTTTGCCCAAGAATACTAAGAAAAGAAGAACATGACTGATACAAATACCTCTGCGGCGTCACAAACATCACTCAATGCCCTAACATTTCTTATGGGCGATGACGCACTACGTGATCGATTTTTAGCCTTAAGCGGACTAAATGCTGACACGATCCGCAGCATGGTAACAGAACAAGAATTTCAGTCAAATGTTCTGGAGTTTTTTATACACAATGAAGCCGATTTATTAAATCTATCGCAACATCTTGATATAAATCCAGATCAGATCGTTGCCCATTGGCGCGCGCTTGGTGGCGGGCTGTATCAGGAATGGTAAACAGAAGTTCCAATAACCAACAGAAGTCCCATATATGTCGAATTCCATGATCATATCCCCGCACGATATTCCCCAGCTTTTCACACCAGACAAACCCATTCTTATTGTTGATGCTGATGAAGTTTTGTTACAATTTGTCAAACACTTAGAAGCTTATCTTATTCAAAAGGGATACGAGTTACGTTTACAAACCTTTGGATTAACAGGTAATATCTATAGATTACGGTCTGATATGGCCGTTGAGGGCAAGGAAGTATCAAGCTTAATAGCTGATTTCTTTCAAGCCTGCATTGATGATATTCCTGTTGTTGCTGGTGCGCAAGAAGCACTCGGTACACTGGAACGCCATTATCAAATCGCTGTGCTTACCAATATTGCAGATCATTTAAGCCATCGCCGTGCACAGTGCCTAGCAAATAACGGCATTGACTATCCTTTGATCGCCAATAGCGGTGGCAAAGGGCAAGCTTTGAAGATGATCGCTGATCATACCCAGCATCACTGTGTTTTTATTGATGACTTGCCGCCGCAGCACAGCGCTGCTGCGAGACATGCCCCTAAGACCCACCGCATACATTTTATTGCCGATGAACGCTTATCTAAGCTTATTCCCAAAGCGGATGATGCGCATGTGCGTTTATATTCTTGGCCTGAAATAACCGATTATATGATAGACTTTGGTCAGTTTAGACCATAGGGCCTCGTGACATGTCTGGTGAAAACGATATAAACATAAACCAAAGGCAAAAAGCATTACGCGAATGTCCTGATACTGCCACCCTTGACGCACTTTGCCGCGATTGTTTTCACACCTTTCAAGTCTCTTGCATAAATCAGAATTTTAACTCAGAAGAAAATGCCCATAACACACCTTATCAATGCCCGAATTGCAACAAACCGCGCATTATCGCTCATGCTGAACTGTTTGACATTGCCATTGCACACATGGACTGCGATGCTTTTTTTGCTGCTGTCGAAAAACGCGATAACCCTGATTTAGCGAGTAAACCTTTAATCATTGGCGGTGGAACGCGGGGTGTTGTCTCCACATGTTGTTATTTGGCCCGTATGAATGGTGTGCGTTCAGCTATGCCTATGTACCGCGCAAAAAAGCTCTGCCCCGATGCAGTGATAATCAAGCCTTCCCTAAAAAAATACAGCGCAGCCAGCAAACAAATACGGGCAATGATGCAAGACCTGACGCCGCTAGTCGAACCGCTTTCGATTGATGAAGCTTTTCTCGATTTGACGGGGACAGCTCGGCTACATCAAAACCCACCCGCAGTCATGTTGGCGCGGCTCGCACATGATATTGAAGCAAATGTCGGTATTTCCGTCTCGATCGGTTTAGCCCCAAATAAATTTTTGGCAAAACTTGGCTCGGATATGGATAAACCCCGTGGTTTTACCGTGATTGGGAACCATGATGCTAAAAAGCGCCTTGCGGCACTTCCCTTGTCACGCATCTATGGCATTGGTAA
>JABABO010000093.1 GCA_014238195.1 Kordiimonadaceae bacterium
AAACAGCTTGTCCGATTGATACAGCGCCCGCGATAATAGGCTGCCCCAAGTATCAATTGGCCATAGCTGGGCTACCGCAAGCATCGTAATATCATCTTTGTCGGCTGTATTGCGTTCTACATTTAACCCCGGTGGGCTTTTTGTAACAGCTGTCATTACTTGCAGGGCAACATTACCCTCAAGTAATCGTGGGACATCCGTATGACCGCGATCCGCGCGATCGAGAATACTGCGTTTCCAAAGTAAACTATCAGCATGTAAGTCAGCAACATCAAGTGTGGTATGTAATTCTTTGGCACGGTCTGAGACCACATAGGAAGGGTGATCCACGACAATATTCATCGATTTTTCGACGAGCGGCGGTAAAATCCACTGAACAACTACAATTCCAACACCTAATATTCCTATAATGACTTTGGCGATGATTTTTGATGTCTTGCTCATGGGTCTCCTCCCCCCTCTTAAGAGTGTTTTGTGGACTTACGGACATGATATTTATTTCGGCGGCTCTCGTATGGATTTTCACCCTTTTTCATCGTTAAACGAATGGGTGCCCCTGGCAGATCAAAATCCTTGCGAAGTTCATTTTCCAAGTAACGCTTGTAGCTATCTGGCATATCTTCGGGTCGGTTACAAAACATCAAAAAGGTAGGGGGCCGAGTTTTTATTTGTGCACCATAGCGCACTTTCAAGCGCTTGCCATGAACACTAGGTGCAGGGTGCTTTTCCATAGCATCGGCAAGCCATTGATTAAAAATCGAGGTAGAAATCCGTGCGTTCCACAAATCATAAGCACTTTCAACAGCTGGCATCAGTTTATTGGTGCCTGCCCCCGTTAAGGCCGAAATCGGAATGACCGTTACGCCTTTTAGCTGAGGTAAGCTGCGGGTCAGTGCGTCTTTTAACTGGCGCTGCGCTTGCAAACGGTCGGGCACAATATCCCATTTATTCAAGGCAATAATCAGCGCACGACCTTCATTGACGACATGTTCAGCGATTTTCAAGTCTTGTTTTTCAATACCAAGCCCTGCGTCCAGCAATAAAATAACGACTTCTGCATACTGTATAGCGCGTAAGCTGTCGGCCGCTGATAATTTTTCCAGCTTTTCTGTAATGCGTGCCTTTTTACGCAGTCCTGCGGTATCAAAGAAGCGCACTGGCAAACCGTTCCATTGCCATTCAACAGATATGCTATCGCGGGTTAAACCCGCTTCAGGTCCTGTGATTAAACGGTCATCATCGATCATGTGATTAATTAATGTCGATTTTCCAGAGTTCGGACGTCCGACGATCGCCAAGCGTAAAGGTTTTTCTGCCTGCGTTTCAGAATCATCATCAGCAAATTCATACTCCAAATCCCCTTCAACGGGGCCACCATCACGCGCCGTAGGCTTCAACCCGTCCTGTTCATTTTCATGGGCATAGGGGTCAATATTAATCTCATGCAGGCTTCCAACAATCCGTTGATAAAGCTCCGCTAAACCCTCACCATGTTCTGCTGACAAAGGCACAGGTTCACCCAGTCCTAATTGATACGCTTCATAAATACCAGAAATCACTGCATTGCCTTCGCATTTATTAGCAATCAAAATGACCTGTTTTTTCATACGTCGCAACACCCCCGCAAAATGTTCATCAAGCGGTGTGACCCCAAGGCGGGCATCATACAGCATCAACGTTACATCAGCCTCATCAATAGCCAAGTCAGTTTGGCGGCGCATACGGCCAAATAATGTTTCATCGCCCCCTTCTTCAAGGCCAGCGGTATCGAACATATCAAATTCAAGGTCAGACAAGTGACCATGACCAGCACGACGGTCACGCGTTACACCAGGTGTATCATCAACAATAGCAAGCTTTTTACCAACCAAACGGTTGAACAAGGTTGATTTACCCACATTCGGGCGGCCAACAATTGCCAATGTGAAAGACATAGCCTCCCCTTTATTCGATTATTTGTAGCCGCGCTTAGCGGTAAGCGACAAGTTGCCCATTATCTGTCAATATTACGAGGGTACCATCGACAACAATGGGCGGTGTATTGGTGCCGTCTGGTAATTTGCTACCACTGATCACCTCACCAGAGTAAGGAGAAACAGAAAGCACATACCCGTGACTACTGGTTACAATTAAGCGGTCCCCCGCTAAGATCGGGCCATTCCATTTAATTAACCCACGGCGTTTTTCTTGGTCCAAAAACCGTTGGAGCTGTGATACCCAACGCACACGACCATCCCCAAGTGCCATACAAATCAACTGGCCATCAATTGTGGTTAAAAACGCAAAATTACCAGCGATCCAAGGTGTACTTACACCAGCAATATCAGATTCCCATGACCGTTCACCACTCCGCATATCAATCGCGACCATACGGCCTGCATGGGATAGGGCATAGGCTTTACCGCCATCAATCACAGGATCA
>JABABO010000196.1 GCA_014238195.1 Kordiimonadaceae bacterium
AAAATATAAGGCTTGCTCGTCAAAACCTGCTTTCAATAGCTGGGTAAATGTGTGCCGCCCAAAATCCTCGATCAAGGCAAAACCGTGCACAAGGTCACGTGCGAAAATTTTTGGTGTACGTAAACCGATTTTTGCCAGATGTTCATCGATGATTATAAAATTAGTTAAGCTTTCCTGTGGCGGCGGCGCATCCATCAATAAGCATGTCTTATCATCTAGGGACAAGCGCGTATAAGACCGTGTTGAGGCATCTACAGGTAGCGGACAAATATCAGCATTAGACCAGCCGTTTGTTGCAACAAAGGATGTGATGGCTTCCATGCGTTTTGTTTTATCCATATCATCCATAGGGCTAAAATTATTCTGCTGGCTGGCCTGCACGGTGCATTTGGGTGCGCCCATAGATAACTTCATTCCCAGCACGGGGGTTTCGTGGCACATTTAGGGACAGTATAAGCGATACACCCGCCATAAGTGCCCCAGCTATAAAAACATAAGACGGGGACTGTGACCATAAAAACGCCCCAAAAAGTGCGGGTATGAACACAGCTGCAATATGATTGATCGAAAAGCTAACGCTGCTGGTTGCGGCAATATCGGCAGGGTCTGCGATTTTTTGGAGGTAGCTTTTATGCGCAATGGCAAAGGCGAAGAATAAATGATCTACCACGTATAAAACCCCAGCGATTATGGGGTCATTAACAACAGCATAAGCCCCAAAAACAAAGATTAAGCCAATATATTCAAAGATCAATACTTTGCGTTCGCCAATGCTGCCAATGGCTTTGCCAACTTTTGGTGCGAACCATGTGTTGATTATATGATTAGCCAAATAAAGCGCTGTGACCTCAGCCGCGCTAAAATCAAATTTTGTTACCATTAAAAAACCAGCGAATACCACAAATATCTGCCGCCGCGCCCCGCCCATAAATGTTAGGGCATAAAACAGCCAGTAGCGTTTGCGTAAAACCATTGTTTTATTTTGGGGTGTATGACCTTCGATACGTGGAAATGTCATCCAAATATAAAGCGCTAAGGTCATAGTCCCTGCGCCGCCAATCAGATATAGCCATTTATAGTCAATTCCTAGGGTTTGCAACATGATGAAAACGATTAAATACGCGATCAGTGCCCCCACTGATTTAGCTGCAAATTGCTGACCCAGCGATTTTGGCGCAATATCTTTGGGCAACCATTGCAGCGATAGGGACATTTGAATGGTTTCAAAATAATGAAACCCAACGGACATAATCACTGTGGTCAGGTAAAGGCCAATTTCATTGGGGAAAAAGCCTGTGAGTGCCACGCCCATTCCAAGTGCGATGAGCGCTAAAAATGCAAAGAGCTGCTCCCGAATAAACAGTAATAGAAAAATAGCAGTGAAAGCCAAAAACCCAGGGACTTCTCGGATGCTTTGTAACAAGCCTATTTCAGTCCCCGTAAAATTAGCCACTTCTACGGTGAAATTATTCAACAGGGCCATCCAGATCGAAAAGCTAAACGGTGCCGCAGCTGCAAGCAAGATTAAACAAAGCTGTATCTGTTTAATCGGCACTGTCTGTGGGTTATGCTGTTGGCCTGTCATACCGTTTATGTATCAGACCATCTTCTAAGGGTATAGGCATATTTACGTTTTTTAATAATTCAGGTCAGTAAGCCAGCAATTGGTTGACAGGCAAGCCACTGTATCCATATAGCTAAAAGACTTAATGGCCGCCCCTGTTATGGCAGGTTGTTACATGTAAAAGAGCCTTAAAGATAAAACGACACAAATGAGGGATAAGACCATGGCGAAACGATTACCCGAAATATTTGCCGACATGCGAGATGCGATTATGGGCCGCAAAAAAGACCATAGTTGGAGCGAAAGTTCAGGCGCAGCGGTTAACGCAGCTTATAACGAAATCAAGGGCTTTGGCGGGGAAACTCTAGTGAAAACTTCTGAGCGCTTTAATAACGCCTTACCCTATATTGAAAAAGCTGGCTTTCGCGTCATTGAAATTGAAGTTGGCTTGGGGTTATCGCCCAAAGTAACCGCCCACCTTTATATGGATGAACTTCTAAGCGAACAAGACCAATCGGCGCTGCTTGTAGAAACCGAAGACAAAAAACTTATTAACACTGTCCTGAGTTCCCTGTTTAAAGCGAGTGCTGCGCGTAAAAAACTTAACTTTCGCAGCTTCCATTTTTCGATGATTGAGCTTGAATTATCCTTACTGCCCAGCGTGATGCTTAAATTCCGCCCCAATAGTGAGGGGACAAATCAAGCCCTGATCGCAGAAAGTGAA
>JABABO010000376.1 GCA_014238195.1 Kordiimonadaceae bacterium
AGAAAAGAACCGCGACAGCCCCCACATAAACAATAATCAGCAGCATGGCTAGAAATTCGGCACCAAGGAGCACAAACAAGCCAGCTGAGCTAAAGAAAGCAAGGATCAACCAAAGCACAGAATGCACAGGGTTTTTCGCTGATATCACAAGTAATCCAGACGCAATCGTCACAGATGCGAACATGTAAAAAGCAAGAACAGGGAGTTCAATAATCATCGTCTACATTCCATCCTTCAACGATACGGCGCATCAGCAGCGATATTGGCGGCGATTTCACGTTCCCAACGTTCACCATTGGCAAGGAGCTTGTTTTTATCATACATCAACTCTTCGCGCGTTTCCGCGGCAAATTCGAAATTAGGGCCTTCGACAATGGCATCAACAGGACACGCTTCTTGGCAAAAACCGCAATAGATACATTTAGTCATATCTATGTCATAGCGCGTCGTGCGGCGGCTACCGTCATCGCGTGGTTCCGCTTCAATAGTGATGGCTTGAGCAGGGCATATTGCTTCGCACAATTTACAGGCTATGCAGCGTTCCTCACCGTTTGGATATCGGCGCAGGGCGTGTTCCCCGCGAAAACGCGGACTAAGCGGACCCTTTTCATAAGGATAATTTATCGTAACCTTCGGGCGAAAGAAATATTTTGTTGTCAGCCAAAACGCTGCCAAAAATTCTTTCAAAATCAGGCTTTTAGCGGCTTGTACAATAACGCTCATGATTATTTTACCTTTCTATCCGCTCGTTGGTAACAGGTCGAATGCGACCAATATACCAGCATAAAACACCACCAGAAACAAACTAAGCGGCAAAAATACTTTCCATCCCAAGCGCATCAACTGGTCATAACGGTAGCGCGGCACAAAAGCCTTAACCATTGCAAAACACCAGAAGAAAAACACCATTTTCAAGAGCAACCATATCGTTCCTGGAATGAACTCAAGACCTGGCAGCGGTGCATACCAACCGCCAAAAAACAACAGTGCCATCACAATCGACATCAAAAGAATATTGGCATACTCGCCCAAGAAAAACAGTGCAAAAGCCATTGAGCTATACTCAACTTGATACCCTGCGACAAGTTCTGCCTCTGCCTCTGGCAAATCAAATGGTGGACGATTTGTTTCCGCGAGGGCGGATATAAAGAAAATCACAAACACGGGCAAAAACGGTATAAAGTGCCAGTTCCATATATACCCTTGCTGCGCCTCCACAATATCCGTCATGTTTAGGCTACCAACTTTCATCAGCACGCAAACAAGTACAAAACCTATTGAGACTTCATACGAGACCATCTGCGCTGCCGAGCGCAAACCCCCAAGAAAAGCATAACGACTATTAGAGGCCCAACCCGACATAATAATACCGTAAACTCCTAGCGAACTGATCGCTAGTATATAGAGAATTCCAACATTCAAGTCAGCCAGTGCCATACGGCTTTCAAAAGGAATAACTGCCCAACTAATCAGCGCCAATGTAAATGTTATCATCGGCGCTAAAATAAAAATTACCTTGTTAGAACCGCTTGGTATGATGGTTTCTTTAAGAAACAGTTTAAGACCATCCGCGAAAGATTGCAGCAGTCCCCAAGGGCCAACAACATTGGGACCACGGCGCATTTGAACCGCTGCCCAAACCTTACGGTCAAAGTAAACGGCAAAGGCAACACCGATCAACAATGGCAGGATAATGGCCAAAATTGATAGAACGATAGCGGCCAAATAAAGAACCGGCCCTTGCCCACCCATCAAGCTATAAAGTGTTTCAACCATTTGTTCCTGTTGCCTCCTGTTGCGTGTCACAGCGCACTGCGACGCATTCGGCCATTGTTTCGGACGCACGTGCAATTGGGTTAGATTGATAAAAGCGACCATCAGGGCCAACAAATGATGTACTGTCTATATCACCGCTTTTACCAAAATCACCCCACTCAGCCTTTGTAAAAACGCCAAGATCACCTGCAAAATCAATCGAGGCACGCAGTTCAGAAAGATTATTGTATGGCAATGTGACATTAAGCTTATCACTCAGCGCACGTAAAATAGCCCAATCTTCACGGGCGTCACCAAGGGGTGGGACTGCACGTTCTGTACGTTGTAATCGCCCTTCTGTGTTCGCATATGTACCAGATTTTTCAGTATACGCTGCCGCAGGTAAAATGACATTTGCTCGGCTCACCCCCGCATCGCCGTGCGTTCCCAAGTAGACGGTAAATGTTTTAGCCAAACGGGATGTATCTATTTCATCGGCCCCTAAAAGAATAACGGCTTTAAGATCACCCGCTTCTGCATCCACCAAAATGCTTTCAACGCCCCCCTCAGTCGTTAGTCCAAGGTCTAGTCCACCTACACGGCTCGCCGCAGTATGCAATACATTAAAGCCGTTCCAGTCCTCAGTGTTGCAATATTGCTCCGCAAGGCGGCTTAATTCAGCAAGTATGGCGGCACCATCACTACGACAAAGCGCTGCATCCCCAACAATGATCATTGGTTTTTTCGCAGCTTTTAATTTCTTTGATATTGCGTGTCGTCCGTTTGAAAGCTTGGTAATGATAGAAGGATCATTGCCATGATCTTCAACCCGAAAATTTAATTCGCTCGTATCACCAATCACACCAACACTAAGACCACGACCCTTCACATTCTTCAAGATACGCGTATTAATAACAGGGGCATCGCAGCGTATATTTGCACCAACCAGTAAAACATAATCCGCTTCATCCAATCCTTTGATCATACTGTTCATAATATAACCAGCACGGTTGGCCGCATCATGCGCCGCACTGTCTTGTCGGCATTCAACGCGGTTACTACGGCGTTTTGCCAACAAGTCTTTTAGGGCTTTCATGCTTTCCATATCAGCTTGATCCCCAACAATCGCAGCAATTTCAGAGCCCTTAAGCCCCCTTAAATGGCGTTGAATAGCAACAAATGCATCAGACCAACTTGCTTCAACAAACTTGCCTTTTTTCTTGATATAAGGGCGATCCAAGCGGCGCTTGGTTAGGCCGTCATAGGCAAACCGGGTTTTATCAGAAATCCATTCTTCATTCACATCATCGTTAATGACAGGATTAATCCGCATGACGGTATTTCCGCGCACATCAACACTGATGTTTGAACCCACAGCATCCATCACGTCGATGCTAGTGTGATGTGTCAACTCCCACGAGCGAGCCGTAAATGAATATGGTTTACTGGTCAGTGCACCCACAGGGCACAGATCAATCACATTTCCTGACATCTCACTATCCAGCAGGCCATCCAGATACGTAACAATCTGACTATTTTCGCCGCGATAAAGCGCCCCCATATCATCAACACCCGCCAGTTCGCTTGAAAAACGAACGCATCGCATACAATGAATACAGCGCGTCATCGTGGTATCAATCAATGGGCCCATGTTTTTATCAGTGACTGCACGTTTGTTTTCGTCGTAGCGATTTCTGCTGCGCCCAAACGAAACGGCTTGGTCTTGCAAGTCACATTCGCCGCCCTGATCACAGATTGGGCAGTCTAGGGGGTGATTAATCAGCAAAAATTCCATCACACCTTCACGTGCTTTTTTTACAGTTTCGGTGTTCGTGTGAATCACCATCCCTTCCCCCGCTGGCATCGCACAGCTAGCAATCGGCTTGGGAGATCGTTCCATTTCCACAAGACACATGCGGCAATTGCCTGCTATGCTTAAACGTTCATGATAACAGAAACGCGGCACAGAAATACCTGCCTCCTCGCACGCTTGCAGAACAGTCTTACCTGCCTCTACTGTAATATCTTTACCATCAATTTTAAGAGTTGGCATATGACCCTACCCTACTTTCATTATTTTTACTCTGCCGCCACTTGTGCCTGATAAGCATCTATTCTTGCTTCAACTTCGCTTCGGAAATGGCGCATAAGCCCTTGTATGGGCCAAGCTGCTGCATCCCCAAGGGCGCAAATTGTATGGCCCTCGACTTGTTTGGTCACATCCAGCAACATATCAATTTCTTCTGGCTCCGCATCACCGCTCACCAGCCGCTCCATCACACGCATCAACCAGCCTGTACCCTCG
>JABABO010000337.1 GCA_014238195.1 Kordiimonadaceae bacterium
ATCGCCTTGATTAAATCATCCCTGTCTCTGGTCGCCTCAGCGCTCTGGCTTGTGAAGAACGTGGATTTTTCAACCAAGTCGGCGAAGATCGGGTTATTCGCAGCCATGCTGTAGGAAATAAATTTGGTGGGGTGTTTGTTGCCATGCATGAAGGCTTTGGTGTAATCATGAACCCAATAGCGCACCGATGTTATCAGATAATCCACAGGGTCGTTCGCATCAACATAACCTGTGGCGTATCGGTTGACAGCGCTCTGGCTGTGGGGGCGGGCGTGCTTTAACAAGCCCTTCACAATCATGCGGTCGATGGTGTTGTTTTCAACGTCGTCATCGACGCTGCCGACAATCAGTTTCTGGATCATCGATTGGGTCATATTTCCGATGATGTTTTGGCCTGATGGTGTTTGTTTCATAATGAAGCTCCTTTGGTGTTTCGTGGTGTTGTTTTGTTTCTGATTTTATTGTTTCTAGGCCCCGTGTCGTAGAGTGACGGAGAGGGCGCACTTCGCACTGCACGGGGTGGCGAAAGAAGGTGTCATGCTGAACTTGGTTCAGCATCCATGAGTGGTTTAAGCCTGTGTTTGCCTTAAAAGGCAATGGACCCTGAACCAAGTTCAGGGTGACGGGTGTGGTTCAGCGTGCCCAACTGGCATAAGGTAACGCATAGAAGGTGATCACTTTAACCACCTTGTCGTCATAGCGATGAAAATCGGTATCCAGTGGCACAGTGGTTTAAGCTAGCGCTGGATTCATTTGTTGTCTGGGCCCCGTGTCGCACGTGCTGCGCGCTGCACGGAGGGACGGAGAGCACTTATTCTTATTTCACCAATTCAGGGTTGGAGCGCCTGACCTGATCGCTGTGCAGCCAATCTTTAGGGTCGAGGGTGACTTTGCCATGATAGACAATACCGCCATAATTACCGCCATAATCGATCAAACGTTGAAAAAAATCATGAACCGCTGTTGGCGATGGCGAGTATATCTGATGATTATCAAAAGTACTTTCAGGTTTATCCGTATTATTGCACGCCACCATATGTAGATAATAGGATATATAAAGCTTGCCTGATGGGGTTTGATCATGATCTGCGACCGGTAAAATAGCCTCAATTTTCTCGCCCTTAGGGAAACGTTTGATAAATTCTTTCAACAAAGGCATATCCCTCATCGGGTACCATCTAAAATGGTCGCCACTTTCGGTCACAATTGTCAAATCATCAACAATGGGAATGAAAACAAATTTGTCCTTTTTAGGGTCAAAGTCCATTACCTTACGCCATGCCTCATAAGGAAATTCATTGTAGTTATAACAAAGATCTTCCACAAAAGGGTTTTCAATTTCGAAGCGCACATTCATGTTGGACGTCTTCGGATCAAGCACCAAAGTAAATTCCATGGGCTGCGAAATGGGCATGTCCCTAGGGATGTCCATACTGGATAGGGGCATTGCAAAAAGCAACAGCCATATAAGTGCTAACACCATTTGTATTGGTAATATTTTTGCAACCCTAAAAATCGACAACCATCCTTGTGATCTATTCCTTTAACACCAACTATCCATATAAGAAAAATACACCTATGGATTAGATTTTGTCAATGTTAGCCATACAATTTTTCTAGAGCTTCATGAAATAGCCACTAAGGAACTATATTGTATTTCAACAAGCCAAATAACCAAACCAAAACTAGTAAACAGGCAATAATCAAATCTGTTAATTGGCTTCGATCTATGAATTAGCAACAAGGTAGTCACACTAAAGCCAATACTAAGCATGCTTTCTCCAAAATTAGCACCTGATATTCTGATATGTATAGCTTGAAAAAATGCCCCAAACATAAGTACATGCAAGCCTAAATAATAATAAATATCTATAATAGAAAACCACTTCCTGACAAAAAAAGCCACCAATACACTAAGTAAATATAATGTATACCAATAGTGAATTTTATCTGACCAATAGATATAGGGTGTGACATATGGTAACATTTGGTCGAACATCAAAATCAATAATACTACCAAAACAGAATCAATTAGAAATGACTGGAATTGAGCATTATAATCGCTCAAAAATCTGATCGATTTTTCATAGTAAAAATTAAGAAATGACTTAAGCTTTTTCATATCAACCTTCTCACGAGCCTATTCATTAGGAAACTGTGTATTCAATGTTTCAATAGCATCTCTAAATTCATCGGAATATTTCCACCATACATCCCATGTATCAGGTTCATAATAAAAACGACTTGGCGCTTGCGGGATAAGTCGCATTGTACCAGAAGAATCAGGTTGGTAAAGTGTCTCAACACCATAAAAGTTTGTACCCTCATACCCCAAATTTGTATTTGCTGGACCAATAAAAGTAAAGTGCGCTTTACTGCGCTCCCCTACACAAAAATATTCGCCCCACTTAACACCTGATGTGTCATATTTCGCACCTACAGCATTAGAAACTGCTTTACACCAAACGGGTTCTGACAAGCGATTATTCTTCATAATTAATCCACTAGAATGGAATGTTTCTTGACTAGTTTTATGGACCTCTGACGATTTTTCTTCAAGAATGATGCCCCTGTAGCGCTCCTTTTCATTTTCGGGCCGTGCATTGATGGCTTTGATTAAATCATCCCTGTCTCTGGTCGCCTCAGCGCTCTGGCTGGTGAAGAACGTGGATTTTTCAATAAGGTCATTAAAGAACAGGCTGTTGGCGCTCATTGTAAAGCCAATAAAACTGGTGGGATGCTTTTTACCAATCAGAAAAGCTTTGGTGTAATCATGGATCCAATAGCGCACCGATGTTATCAGATAATCCACTGGGTCGGGGGCATCCACCTTGCCTGTTGCATAACGCCTGACGATGCTTTTGCTGTGTGGCTTAGCGTGTTTTAACAGTCCTTTAACAATCATCCGGTCGATGGTGTAATTATCAGAATGGTCACCCTGAACTTGGTTCAGGGTGACGGAATTAGATGAACGCACGGAG
>JABABO010000377.1 GCA_014238195.1 Kordiimonadaceae bacterium
TATTCACAACGTCCGCGGCTGATAGACCATCCACACTCATTCGCATATCAAGTGGTCCATCATGCATAAATGAAAAGCCGCGCTCTGGCTCGTCCAACTGAAAGCTAGAAACACCAATATCAAGCATCACACCATTGACGCAGTCATGACCCTGCGCGTGCACAATCTGATCCATCAGACCAAAACACCCAGGAAGCATTGCAAAGCGCTCTCTGTAAGCGTCTTTAAAGGCGCTGGCACGGCTTAAAGCGTCTGGATCACGGTCAATAGCCAGCAGTGTACAATCAGCGCTATTGAGCACAGCCCGTGAGTAGCCACCAGCACCGAACGTACCATCTACATACACATCGCCTTTTTGTGGGGATAGGGCCTGAATGACTTCGTCGATGAGGACTGGGATATGTTTATCGTTTTGCTCTGAGGTTATTGAGGCGGCGATCATGAGGAGCCACCTCCGTCATGGTTAGAATTCTTATCATTCGTTGGCGGCGTTAAACCTTGCACACCAAGACCTGGTATTTCTGCGCCTGGCTCGCTTGCTAATTTATCGAGCCATGTTTGATAGGTGGCAAAAGCAGATGGATCCCAAATTTGAAACTTACGCCCAAGTCCCACAAGCATAACATCCGTAGATATACCTGCATAATCCTTAAGTTTTTGCGGCAATGAAATGCGACCACCGCCATCAAATGCAAGCTGGATACTGGACTGCAAAAGCTTAGAAATTCTAGCGTTTTGAGCGTTACTAAGTGGGTTTTCACTATCATAAAGCTGAACGGTGAGCTGTTCTAAAAACTTAACATCTGCGCCTTCAATACATTGTAATCCCTGTGGCTGATAAAGGACAACACCTTGATAACTCGTTGTGGTGGCGGCAGCGCGAAAAGGCATCGGGATCGACAAGCGGCCCTTCTTGTCTACTTTGTTTTCATATGTGGATAGAAAAATGCCCACAAAACCAGTCCTATTTTACGCCTTTCGACGCGTCACCTACCCTATTTTACCAAAGCGATAGCATTCAAGTCGTCACCTGAACCTAAATGGGATAACATGGGAAATAGATGTTCGTCAATGGGTATAGATGGGATAAACCTGTGGACAGTATGGCACTAGTCCTAGATAAAAATTAGCATAAAATATTATAAATCAATGACTTAATTATTAATGTTTTTATTATGTTCTCCCTGTGGAAATAGAAAAACAAAAATGAAAATAAATTTCTGGAAACTGACAATTTTGATGATATAGCGAGACCAATGAATAATGATTGTATTATTTAGTGGTCTCGCTATAGTTTCTCAAGCAGGCTATCCAGCGTGATATCAGGGGTTTGAGCAATAACCTGTTCCAGCCACTCTTCCTGACCCATAAGGCGCAAAGGGTTAGTGCCGCCCTTAGGCAAAGCAGCCACACTGCCAGTCCCACGGTAACGAGAGACCCAACGAATGATACTGGATGGACTGACCTTGGATATCCCTGCAACAGCGCGGCAACTTTTCCCTTCAAGAACCGTAGCAACAGCTCTATCCCGTAAATCAATAGAATACGTCTTGCTCATAAAAGCTGGCCTCCTTAATCCAGCCTTTATCTTGAATCACTATTCTTTCGAAAAAGGAATCATTTAGTTGATTCATTTTTAAGAAGATAGACTCTAAGGACATTGTTTATACGGGTTTGATAACCCTTACCCTGTTCTTTGAACCAATCAGCAATACGCATGTCTATGCGCATGGAAATCATTGTTTTTCTGGGATATTATATCGACAAATATAGCAAGAAAGACTACAAAGAGTGCAGTTTTGCCACACGACACATTCCACCTGCTTCTAGGTGGAGAATCTAATTTAGGTATGGTTTTGACATCCTCCCCGCCCTAAAGA
>JABABO010000380.1 GCA_014238195.1 Kordiimonadaceae bacterium
CCTCAAGGGACATTATACGGGGCAAGCTCACAAGCAGGAACCATCCGAATTATTACCAATGCCCCTGATCCATCCGCATTTTCTGCTGGTATTGACATAAGTGCAGGTCTCACAAAAAAAGGGGAGGAAAGCTATTCCTTTGAAGGGTTTGTCAATGTGCCTATTTCCGATAATGCCGCATTCCGCGTGGTCGGATGGCATGTCAGTGATGGCGGTTACATCGACAATGTGAAGGGGGAGAAAATCTTCACAGTAGACGGCTTAAATAATGCTGGGCAACCCGCGACCTCTCGTATTACTGTCACCAATGATGAATATCTTGAAAAAGACTTTAATGATGAAAAAAATACGGGTGTTCGAGCAGCCCTAAAGATTGATATGAATGATAGCTGGACAGCAACAGCCAAATTGATGCACCAAAAACAAAAAACAAAGGGCGTCTGGGACCATGATCCTGAGGATGTGGGTGACTTGGAAGTTCAGCGTTTTTTCGAGGATCGCGGGGAAGATAAGTTTTCACAAGCCGCTTTGACTATCGAGGGCGAAGTTGCGGGGATGGATATTGTCTATGCTGGCTCCTACCTTGACCGCGATGTTCAATATGATATTGATTATAGTGAATATGCAGCTTACTCAAGCTTCATTCCTTATTACACCTGTGATTTTGATGCGAACTATTACTTCCTAACAGATACCTGTACGGATCCGCGTATTCAGTATGATCAGGAATCTAAATATAAAGTTCAAACACATGAATTGCGTCTCCAGAGTGATCAAAACAAAAACTTAAGGTTCATTACAGGCCTTTTCTACCAAGATGCAGAGCATGCCTATGACAATCAGTGGCGCATACCAACAATTCGCCCCGGCAAAACTGCGGATGACAACTTCACAGGTAACGTGTCTGGCCATTTCTCAGATTCCTATTTTATAACCGATCAGATAAGATCAGATAAGGAAAAAGCGATTTTTAGTGAAGTCACCTATGACATCAGTGAGAAATTATCAGCAACGGTAGGGGCAAGATTTTTCAAATCAAGCAGTCAGTTAGAGGGCGTAGTTGCAACTTTCTGGTGGAATGGCGAATTGCTTGATTTAGACTCGTCTGAGAGCAGCTCTATTTTTAAGCTTTCCCTTGATTATAAAATGAATGAGGACGTGCTGCTTTACGGAACTGTTTCAGAAGGATTTAGACCAGGCGGTAACAACCGCGTGACAGGCACATCTGCTGGGGCCACTTATGATTCTGATTTGATTACAAATTATGAATTTGGTTGGAAATCTACATTGGCAGACGGACGTGCTCGCTTTAATGGATCGATCTTTTTAATGGATTGGTCTGACATTCAATTAACCCGCTTTGACCCAAGTATTTCCCTGCTTGGCTTAACCGCAAATGTGGGAAGTGCTGAAGTTAAAGGCGTTGAGACAGATTTGACAGTTGCCGCCACGAACGCGCTCACACTCTCGGCGAGCATGTCCTATATTGATGCTTCCTTATCAGAAAATTATGCTGTTGATGTAGCAAATATTGACACCAATCCAGATGCCCCCGCAGGGACACGACTGTCTATGGTTCCAAAGTATAAAATGCATATGAGCGCACGCCAAGCTTTTGATTTTATGGATTATAATAGCTTTTTCCAAGCCTCCCTTAGTCATCAAGGCAGTTCCTATAATGACTTTTTCATTAATAGCCGAGAAAAGCAGGCAGGGTTTACCATCGTTGATCTCTCGCTCGGTATTGACGAGGAAGATTGGTCTTTAACGATCTTTGCAGAAAACTTATTTGATGAGCGCGCAGAAATGTATCGTAATGCGATTGATTATGACAGTCGCATAACCACAAATCGACCCCGTTCCATCACGCTCAGATACTCAAAACATTTTTAAAATCATCTATTCTAAAGGGCCCTGCGGGGCTCTTTTTTTATGGC
>JABABO010000384.1 GCA_014238195.1 Kordiimonadaceae bacterium
ACAGTACGCTGAAGGTTTTCCAAGGTTGCCCGAAAATGAGCATTTTGCTGCGTGAGCGATGCCAGTGATTGCCGCAACACTGTAATATCAATGTGTTCCTGTTCCTTATGGTTTTCACGCTGATCGTTAGTCATCTGCGTTTTTAAGGCTTGTATTTGTTCACCCAAAGCCACCTGAGCCATTTGTAAGCGGTTTAACTGATCGCGCTCTGCCACTGAAAGGACTGCAGATGCTTCATTTGTTTTTGGGGCTCTCGCAGGAGCATTTTCAAGGGCGGTAATTCTGTCAGTTAGGCCAATAGTGACCGTTTGAAGGTCCGCATTAAGTGCAGCAATCCCAGTCTGAGTACTATTAATATTTTCCGCTTGGGCCTGAAGGCGAACAACTATGTTTTGCAGGGTGTCAATAGGGTGCTTAACCTGATTTTCCGCTTCCCGTAAACCAGACCACACCAAACCTTCCTTTAAATATGGTGCCGCCCAAAGTCCCGTTATAAATGTCGCAAAAGCTAATGCAAATATCCAACCAAGACGTGCTGTGCGTGACCCTTTTGCTTTGTTTGGCTTTGTCTGTAGGATATCCTGGCCCTCGCTTGTGGGTTTTTCGGCCGCAGGTTTTTCGGGCATCGCATCTTCGACCACATCAGCGTCAATGATGGTCCCATCCTCTACGGGCTTTTGATTTGCCTTGGTTTTTCTATCTTTGGTACTCACGGTGACGATTTCCTTCACTTTATCAAATCAATTAGGGCTGATTCCGATAAATTAGGTGCTGTTTGCACTGAACCCCACGGCCCCATCATTGCTTTTGCCACCCGATTTGATATGACATAGGCATCAAGACTGGTTAACCAGTGATTGCCATTATAGTCTGCTATTAATTCTTCAAATATAGTTGCGCTGCGGGCAGAATAAAAGATAACCCCGTCCAATAATGATCTTTTAAGTGCATCCTGAACATCATCATCCATAGCGTCCGCTTTTCGTGCAGCATAGGTCACAGTGCGAACCGCAGGGTGTCCCTTTTCATGAAGTGCCCCAACAATATCATAGGAAATATCTTCACCAGATAAATGGACAAATTCAGCATCATTTTCCTGACCGTAAGCAAACAAAATCGGCATTAATGATTTTACGCTGCCAGTTGCTGTGACAAGGTTTTCAAAACCCATTTCATTCACAATGTCTGCTGTTGCTTGGCCCACAGCAAAAATTTTCATCCCCACATCAGGTAAGTTTGCAAGCCCAGACCGAGCACCGTTTTTACTGGTAATAATTAATGTTTTAGTCGCATCTGGAATGGGAAATGTTAGTGTCTCAATCGTCATCATTGGCTGCAAAACGGGTTGATGACCAAGCGCCAACAGTGCTTGCAACGTGCCCATTGCTTCAATTTTTGGACGGGTTACCAGAATGCGTGCCATTTAAGTTGCTCCCATACTTTGTTCAACAGTTTTTGCTAGGTTCTCAAAAAACTCCTGACCAGCTTGACGGCGAATGTCTTGTCCTGCGCTGCGGCCTAATGCTTCAGCACTTTTCACATTTCCTGACTTTATGACCTCAAACAACTGTGTGCCACCCAAACTATATAACCGCGCCGTTAATGTGATCATCTGCCGTTTATCGTTGGTTTCATGATAGGTTGCAAGGGCCGCAATAGGTGTGCGACATGACCCATCAAGGGACGCTAAAAAAGCCCGCTCTGCCTTAACACACACAGCAGTTTTAGTGCAGTGCAAAGGCTTAAGTCGGGCATATATGTTAGCATCATCTTCACGAATTTCAACAGTGACAGCCCCTTGTGCTGGGGCTGGTAAAAAATCATCGACATTTAATATTTCAGTGGCAGCATCCGCCATACCCATCCGGTTTAAACCAGCAAGCGCCAAAAATGTACCTTCAGCTTGACCATCAGCCAGTTTTTTTAAGCGTGTTTGTACATTACCGCGAAATGTTACCACATTTAAATCGGGCCTTAAGCGCAAAGCCTGCGCGCGCCGCCTAAGGGATGCTGTCCCTAAATCGGCCCCGTGTGGCAACTGCATAAAAGGTTCATGTGACGCGCTAATAAACGCGTCTCTGGCATCCTCGCGCGGTAAAAAAACCGCAAGTTCAAGGCCGCTCGGCAGGCGGGTTGGCATGTCTTTTGATGAATGCACCGCGCAGTCAATATCGCCGCGTAAAAGCGCTTCTTCTATCTCCTTAGTAAACAGGCCCTTACCGCCTGCCAGCATCAAATGACGATCTAAAATGCGGTCACCACTTGTTTTGATGACGCAAATGTCGATCATCTCTTCGCTTAAATCATCATGAACCTCAATGAGCTTGGCACGGACATTATGTGCCTGTGCTAGCGCAAGTGGACTGCCCCGTGTTCCAATTCTTAATCGTCTCGTATCAGATAAATGTTGTAGCTTTTGCACAGATGTTTGCCTTTTAGTCTACTATCCTAATACAGTTTGTCGCTTTATCACTCAGCGACCGAATAAAATCATTCACTTAGTGCCAATAAACTTATAATGCTTATAATCAGGATACCCAAGCATTGACAGAGTTATTATTTTCATGAACCCGCAAAAACGAAACCAAATCCCTGATGCAGATAAGGCCATATGTAATGAACCGATGCGTCCTTATGTTTTAGGCATTGAAA
>JABABO010000385.1 GCA_014238195.1 Kordiimonadaceae bacterium
AACCGCTCGGCCACCTCTCCATAGATATAGTCGTTACAAAACACTTCAACCCCTAAACTACACAGGGATGCAGTGCCTACACGATTGGGGCAATATGCGCATATTGCCGTGCATGTCAATATCAACTTACCTGAAAATGGCGTTTTTTTTCATCATGCTTGAAATCCAAGTCATTTCAAGCGTAGTTATAGGGATGAACACTTATTTTACTCTCTTATCAGCTAGGCAATTTTGTGGCAAAATCTAAAAAGAATTCAAAAATCGGCAATCGATTCCTGCTCAATCGCAACAGCCTGAGTAGTCATCAAGACCAAAATAGCCATCAAAGAACAGCTGCACAAAGCACCAGCCAGTCCAAAAAGCCTAAAGACCGAGCAGCCAGAAAAACGATCACACCACTTGGGCGGGACAGTATATTTTTTTATAGCCGCAATACAATTGAAGCTGCCCTTAAAAACCATGAACGCGAGTGCTTGCGCTTGTTCGTCCATGATAAATCTGAAAGCGCTGCCAAAAAGCTCATTGCTATTCGCCCAGACATAAATGTTGAAAATATTGCTGACGCAAGTGTGTTTGATACCCTTGTCTCAAAGGATAGTCCGCATCAAGGGCTTATTCTTGAAGTGCGCCCCTTGCCCACCTTGAATATTACAGATATGGCACCCACCAATGCTAAAGCAAGCATCATCTTAATGCTAGATCAAGTCAGCGACCCCCATAATGTGGGGGCATGCCTGCGCAATGCCGCAGCCCTTGGTGCCAAAGCCTTGATTACACAGGATCGCCACACCCCACATGAAACGGGGGTTCTAGCACGTGCTGCTGCTGGGGCTTTAGATGTTTTGCCTTGGCTACGGGTTACTAACATTACGCAAACCTTGGAACAATTGAAGACAATGGGGTATTGGACTGTGGGGCTTGATGGCACAGCCGAAACATCCATCACTGATGTAACGCTCGGCGATAATATTGTCATCATATTGGGGAGTGAAGGCAGCGGTATGCGGCCTCTCACACGCCGAAACTGTGATGTTCTTACAAAAATACCCATGACTGGTCTTGTTGAAAGTTTAAATATATCGAACGCAGCTTCCATTGCATTATTTTTGCTAAAAAAGCCCTAAAAGTGAGTTTAATTTCGGTTGTGTTATAATAAATTGTAGCGGTAGAGATGTGCTAAATTATTGCAGCTATTGACATTTTTCGTGCATTTATCATACATCCTATGTATTATGTTTCAATTGATACTTAGGGATATATTTAATGGTTACTGTAGCCATGTCTGCAATGGAAGTTATTCGCGAGCTTACTCTTACCAAGCTCCCTGAGGGGGGATATTTTCGGCGCACATACGCAAAGGAAAACCCTGGGGAGAAACGCGGTCACATTTCGATGATCTATTATCTACTGGAACAATCAAAGGCAACCGCTTGGCACCGAATAGACGTTGATCAAATCTTTATCTTCAACAGCGGTGCTTCTTTTACCTTGCGTATGGCAGCAGATCTTAGTGGAAACATCATCGACACTGTCGTCGGCCCAGACCTAACTAATGGTCAACGTCCACAAGTTTTGGTACCAGGTGGCATGTGGCAGAAGATTATAGGTTCAGATGAGAATTGGTCATTGATGACATGCGTCGTTACCCCAGAATTCCTATTCGAGACATTTGAGATGCATACAGAAGAATAAACAAGCTATGATTCTAACCAACTCTAGAAATCACACGGTCAATTTCGCGAAACATAATCATTTTATCTATGGGTTTGGATATGTGGGCATTCATCCCACTTGCTAGATATGTGCGTTGATAATCAGCGCGCGTATTTGCAGTGACCGCAATAATCGGTACCTGTGATATTGGGCCTGATAATTTTCGGATAATTTCTGTAGTTTTTAAACCATCCATTTCTGGCATTTGTACATCCATCAAAATAACATCAATATCAGACCGATCTTCTAAGCCCTTAACATATT
>JABABO010000193.1 GCA_014238195.1 Kordiimonadaceae bacterium
AGCCCGGACTTTCCTCCCCTACAATAAAGTAGCGGCGATTACCCAGCCATCTGCACGGGTAAGATGCTTAAACATTTTAGTTTCGTCAAGCTTATTGATTTAGCATGTTGATTTAAGTGCACACTTGAGGCACTGTACCTTTATAAGTCATGATTAGTTGATCAAAGGGTTCCCATGCACAAATTTATTCTTGTATCAATTCTTATTAACCTTGGGGCTTGCAGCAGTTTTGGGGGCGGTGACGAAATTGTCTTTGATAAAACATTAGGCCCACGAACAAGCGAGCAAATTAAATCTCTGCCTGATACTTTATCGGGTGACCATGCAGGTGCCAAGCATACAGGCACAAAAACTGGTCCGAATATGACAACATCTGATGGCAGTGGGTCTAATAACTAAGGCACATATCTCGGTTTAGCGTGCACGGTAAAGTTTTAGAAATATCTTTACGACATCTTCGACATGGGCTTGGCTTTCTTGTTCGCTGATCTCGCTGATTAGGCCTATCGCACTCTGAAAATGATGTTGTCCTTTAAGAAGCGAGATCAAATGTGTTGCCGCAGTTTCTGTGTTATCGATTTTCAAGGCACCTTTTTTAACCCAACTCTCTAGGAAAACACAGATACGGAGTAACATTTCTTCGGGGCCTGCGTCCCAAAATAACTGTGCTAGTTTTGGCCCTTGAGGGGCAGCACTATTTAATAAACGAAACACTTTAATCCCCTCCTCGCTGACCAATAAGTCGTACATAGCCCGTGAAACGGCGAGCATATCAGCTTCAAGAGTGTGATTTTCAATAGATGCCAACGCGACACTGGGGACATACTCTTGTATTTTTGTTTGAATGGCAGACGTAAACAGCTGCTCTTTAGAAGAAAAATGCGAGTAAACCGTTTGCTTTGATACCCCAGCAGAACGGGCAATTTCATCCATACTTGTGCCATCAAAACCTTTTTCCAAAAATAAGTTAATCGCTGCATCGCGAATAGCTTCGTTTTTGGCATGACTTCTAGGCCGGCCCCGTGTCATTTTCGTCTCAGGATTTTTGTCATCACCCGAGACAACACTGCTTGCTAGCTTTAAACTTGGCAATGAGAGCCCCTTTCAAATTTAATCTTTTCGATAATAAACGACACCGACACAAAAGACCAGCAGCAGTTTTTAATGACTGAGCTACACAGCCTCATGTAAGCTATGCATAAGCCCCTGCATAGCTCCTATACAATTTTTACACTAGACTTATCGGTCTAGTTCATATATATCATACTCATCAGTCTAGTATAAACAATCTTTGGTGCATTTGCAAGTATCACAATTAATGGACAATAGGCATGAACACGACAGTGCGTTTTGAAAAAACAAAATCACTAGCCAAAATCTTCAGCGCTTTGGGTGCTGCTGTCCTCGTAGGGATATTTACGGCTTGGCGTATTGATGCGGGGGAACACACCTTGGCTGTTCAGCCTTTGGTTCTGCCTGTGAATACACAAGTGACAGAAATTAATAACAGCTACAAAGCAAAGCGCACCTTCACTGGGCGCTCAGTAGCAGGCCGCAATAGCCCATTAGCGTTTGAGCTAGGTGGCACAATCGAATCTGTTTATGTAGATATTGGAAGCAGTGTGAGCAAAGGTGATGCTTTAGCGGCATTGGATACGGCCCGCCTTGATGCCCATCGCGCTCAGCTAAATGCCGAGGCAGCAGAAGTCATAGCCTCACTCGCGCTTGCTGAACGAACCTTAGAACGCGCCCGCGAAATGTTCAAAGGCGGGCATACATCAAGTCAGCGTTTAGAAGAAACCGAAGCAAAAGCCATTGGCCTGCAAGCCCGTAATGCCCGTATTAAAGCATCAATTAGGGCATTGAATGTTGACCTTGCTAAATCGGTCATTATGGCCCCCTATGATGGAACCGTCACCGCCCGCCTTATGGATGAAGGAACAATTGTAGCCGCTGGGTCTATTGTTATAGAAATTACCGAAAACGGGCAAACCGAAGCCCATATTGGCATGCCCCCTCAGCAAGCGGAAAGCTTGCTTGGCGGTGCAAACTATTATCTGCTCGATAGTGCTCGGCAACGCATTGTAGGTGCTAAAGTGCGCTCGCTTGTTCCAGTGATTGACGGCGGCACACGTACAATGCTGGTAACATTTGATCTACCCAAAAATACAGTCCAACGCGGTGAACTTATCACAGCCGTTATGGAAGATAATATCCAAGCACGCGGCGCTTGGGTTCCCCTACGCGCCCTTAGTGCTGATGTGCGGGGTTTATGGCGCATCTATCGGGTCATAGAAAAAGATGGCCAGCAAAAAA
>JABABO010000168.1 GCA_014238195.1 Kordiimonadaceae bacterium
CGACTATCACTGCCCTTAGCAATATCTAATAATAACCCATTGTCTTTAAAAGGCTCTAATCCCTCAGCCGTCATATCAGTGAATTTCGGATATTCTTGGTCGCCTTTTAAGCGGTGCCAATATTGAAATGCCTGCCGAGGCAAACGCCGCTCATCGGTTTGGTTTTCTGCCTGCGTCCCAGCTGGTTGTGCGTTTTGATATCTGGCTGTTATCATTTTAGCAGGTATCATTGTGTATGTGCCCGTCCAACCCAAACCCACAGACCATAGGGTTGAAGATTTAAGATATTATGAAGTTGTCTCAAAGGTATACGGTGCACTGCTTTTCGGGCCAATGCATTTAAGTCACGGCAGAAAATTAGCATTGAAAATACAGACAAACCCATATTCACTGTGGTTATAAGCCTATGAAAAATATTAAACAATTTCATAAATTACCATTTTTAACAAGCGGCACATATAGCGAGACCAATAAATAATGAGGTCATTATTCATTAATAAGTCGAACCGACACAAATATTTATAGCCAAATGAGGTGATCAAAATTCACTGCAATTGGCTATATGTGTGTATATGCTCTTGAACGCCCTTCCCTTACATCAATAGCTCACATGCTGAGCAGGTGTATTAAGTATGCGCAGCTTTCATTGCTCGTGCAAGTCTCATTTGATTTCAGACAACTTTTTCGCATTCATAAGGCATGTTTTAATCAAAACTTGTCATGCGTGACGTTAGAAAAACTTGCTCTTACAATAAAATTAAGTCAAATTACTTCGCCTAAATGGTTAAAAGACCTGAGTGGTTTGCGGATGGCTCATTTGGAACCACGATGGTATAAAGTAATATGTTATGAGGAAATAAATATATGGCAATTCAAAAATGGAATAGCTTGACGGCTATGTTCTTTGCACAAGCCGATTTTTTTGCTAAAGACCCCTTTCTGTACACAAAAGCAGAGGACACTTGGCAAGCCATGTCATGGTCTGAAACTGCACAGAAAATCCTGAAACTAGCGACAGCCATGCGTACATTAGGGGTACAAAAAGGTGACCGTGTTATTTTAGTCAGTGAAAACCGGTCTGAATGGTTAATTGCTGATTTAGCGATTATGGCACTTGGGGCCATTAGCGTGCCAACATACACCACATATACGTCTCGTGATTATCTTTATCTGATTGAAAACAGCGGCGCACATATTGCTATTGTTTCGTCGCGCACGCTTGCCAGAACTTTTTTAAAAGCCGCTCATGAAGTCAACGAAATGGAAGATGCAATATGTATCGAAGACCCAGGCATTGAGCAAATTTTAAACGTAAAAATCCATGATTGGCATCACTTAATGGACGTTGAGCCTGATACCCGTAACCTGCGTGCAGACATTAACACTGCCAAGCGTGATGATATCGCCTGCTTGATCTATACAAGTGGCACAGGCGGTGCGCCTAAGGGGGTCATGCTGCATCATGGTTCGATCTTATCAAACTGCGAAGGGGCAGCCAAAGTTGTCGAACCATTGGGCCTGAAAAATAACCGATTTTTATCTTTTCTACCGCTTAGCCATGCCTATGAACATACAGCTGGTCAGTTTTTACCCATCGCGATTGGCGCATCGATTTGGTACTGTGAGGGCCTTGAAAAACTAGCCGCCAACATGGAAGAAACCGCACCAACATTAATGGTTGTCGTGCCGCGTTTATTTGAAATGTTGCGCACGCGCTTGGTTCGCCAGATCAAAAATGATGGTGGGCTGAAAGCAAAGCTCTTTGACCAAACCATCGCCCTTGGCACCAAGGCCCTTTTAAATCCTGAAAACATGACGTTCTTGGATAAAATAAAAAATGTCTTTCTGTCATTCACTGTTCGGCGCGGTGTGGACAAAAAATTTGGCGGTGCTTTAAAGGCTTTGGTATCTGGCGGCGCACCGCTTGCCCCTGATGTTGGATTTTTCTTTAAAGGACTTGGCCTGCCACTTTTACAAGGCTACGGCCAAACGGAAAGTGGGCCTGTGATTAGTGTAAACCCACCCCATGCACCGCGCATGCATACTGTTGGCAAAATTCTTGATGATGTGGATGTCCGCATCGCTGACGACGGTGAAATTTTAGTGCGCGGTGAATTGGTGATGAAAGGCTACTGGCATAATGCCCGCTCCACAGCTGAAACAATTAAAGAGGGTTGGCTGCACACAGGTGACATTGGCCTATTGGACGATGATGGCTATCTAGAGATCACAGACCGCAAAAAAGATATTATTGTCAATGATAAAGGCGAAAATATCTCGCCTCAGCGGATCGAAGGATTGCTTTCTTTAGAAGATGAAATCGCCCAAGCTATGATTTACGGCGACCAGCGCCCCCATCTTGTGGGGTTAATTGTCCCCGACCAAGAATGGATGATCGAATGGGCGCGTGAACACAGTAAAAAATCAGTGAAACTTGCTGAGCTTAGACCAGACCCAGATTTTCATAAAGCATTGGGGGAAGCCGTGTCCCGCATTAACAAACGCTTGTCAAACTTTGAAAAAGTGCGCAAATTCACTATTGCTACTGAGGCATTCTCGGTTGAAAATGAGCAAATGACACCAACCCTAAAAGTTCGTCGCCATAAGGTCCATGAAATATACGGGGAAGATTTAATTGGCCTTTACTAATATAGCGAGACCAATGAATAATGATCTCATTATTTATTGGTAAGTCGAACCGACACAAAGACTTATAGCCAAATAAGGTGATCAAAATTCACCGCAATTGGCTATAAGTAAAATTATTTCATTTCCAAGGGGTCAAACCCTGTTTTTTGCATCCAGTCGTCGCTAGGGCCTTGCCAACGATGTTTAGTCCAGCTTACCGTGCCTGCTTTATTAAAGCTAACCCCTTCGGCTTCCAGTTTGGCGCGTTGCCGCGCTGAACCAGGACGGTCACTGATTTTACCAGCACTATTGATAATACGCTGCCATGGTATATTCTGACCCTGCGGGGTCGCAGCCATTGCATACCCTACCATCCTAGGGGATACATTTGGTAAAAAAGCTGCGATCATCCCGTAACTGGCCACAAAGCCCTTTGGCACTTCGCGCACCAATTCATAAACACGGCTTTGATAAGGAATAGGCTTATCATTGCCAACTGTCTTAATCATCATGTTCACCACCCCTGTTCTTCAAGCTCACACCATATATAGCGAGACCAATGAATAATGATTTCATTATTTATTGATAAGTCGAACCAACACAAAGACTTATAGCCAAATGAGGTGATCAATATTCACCGCAATTGGCTATATGACGCTGCAGCCAAGACCAATTTAATGCAGAATAATATATTAACAATCCACCACTGTCGCTGCAATCGGCACGGTGACAGCAAGTCCCCCTTCAGCGGTTTCTTTATATTTGCTTTTCATGTCGCGGCCTGTAATACGCATGGTGCGGATCACTTTATCCAATGAAACAAAGTGATTGCCATCACCGCGCAGCGATAACCTTGACGCGTTAATCGCTTTGACAGACGCCATAGCATTGCGTTCTATACAAGGCACTTGCACTAAACCACCGATGGGGTCGCACGTAAGGCCTAAATTATGCTCCATCCCAATTTCTGCGGCATTTTCCACTTGCGCTGGCGTCCCGCCCAAAACTTCTGTCAGGCCCGCCGCCGCCATCGAGCACGCACTGCCGACCTCGCCCTGACAACCGACCTCAGCGCCTGATATTGAAGCATTCATTTTAAATAATAAACCCACAGCACCCGCCGTTAATAAAAACCTTACAATGCCATCGTCATCGGCTGCAGGACAAAAACGATAATAATAATGGAGCACAGCAGGAATAATACCCGCCGCGCCATTGGTGGGGGCTGTCACCACGCGGCCCCCCGCAGCATTTTCCTCGTTCACAGCCAAAGCATAAAGATTAACCCAATCCATTATGGTGAGCGGATCTGTCAAAGCGCGTTCTGGTTTATCAGCAAGTTGGCGGTAGAGATTGGCAGCACGGCGTGGGACATTCAACCCTGGCATAATACCATCGTTGGTGCAGCCACGTTTGACACAGTCCTGCATTATGAGCCAAATATTCAGTAATTCAGTGCGTACCTCGGCCTCAGACCGCCGCACACATTCATTGGCCAACATGACATCACTGATGGACTTACCTGACGCAGAACAATGGCTTAAAAGCTCAGCAGCGGATGTAAAGGGATAGGGCCTTATATCTTGCGCGCTTTCTTTGAAACTGTCGTCATTGGCCTCGGCCTCGGTAACCACAAACCCACCGCCAATCGAATAATAAATCGCTTCGGCAAGTTGCTTATCATTTTCATAGGCAGAAAACCGCATACCATTGGGATGAAAAGGTAAACTTTCACGTGGGAGAAGGTGTAAATCTTGATTGAGATCAAAAGCGACTTTTTGGCCTGATTTTAGGCTCAGATATTTTTCAGTTTCAACTGTTTGAATATAATCATCGATTTTTTCCACATCAACATTATCTGGTGTTTCGCCGAGCAAGCCCAAGATCACAGCTTTATCCGTGCCATGGCCTTTACCCGTTGCCCCAAGGGAACCATAAAGTCGCATATCAAAGCGGGTAACATTTCCCAAATGACCTGCACTGTTTAGGTCATTCAAGAAAGCCTGCACAGCCCGCATCGGCCCAACAGTATGGGAGCTGCTTGGCCCGATACCAATATTAAACAGATCAAGAACGCTATAAGACACCAACCCTGTCCTTTGCAAAAAATCATCAAATAGTTATCTGGACTGTCTATCACCCCCACACGATTAGCAAGTAAAAAAATGCGATCCTTTTCACTGAAAATGGCTTGATTTTTTGCAACACCTTATCCATAAACGGTGCAGTATCTTTAAACCACATAGGGGGACACCCCTGTCATATATTTCAGGACCTTTTCAAGATGGTAAAAATTTCTGTAACTGATTTAGAAGGTGAAACCCGCGACATTGATGCCGAGGTTGGCATGAGCTTGATGGAAAATATCCGCGACAATGATTTTGATGACCTTGCAGCGATCTGTGGGGGCTGTTGCAGTTGCTGCACATGCCATGTATTTGTTGAGGATGGTTTCGATAAACTGGAGGCCGCCGATGACGATGAAATGGACCTGCTAGAAGACAATGTGCATTTCCAATCAGGAACAAGTCGCCTGTCCTGTCAAGTCGAAATTAATGACGACATGGCTGGCTTGAAAGTGACCATCGCACCTGAAGAGTAATTTACTTATAAATCAAATACCAAACGTGAAGGATCAAAGATGCCCATTCAACCAAATTGCCTTTGTGCTTTTGATCCTGATATCCAAGCTACAGCGATCCATCTGACTAATGACTTGAATAGTCTGGCGTTGCAGGAAAGAACTTGGGCAACAGCATCTGGTGTCACTGGCAAAGCAGGGGACATACTCCTTATACCATCTGCCGAGGGTGCCTTGCAAAAAGTGTATGTGTTCACACAAGACACGCTTGATGAACACACTGCCAAGGACCCTTGGCTTTTGGCAGGATTACCTTCAAAATTACCCAATGGCATTTATACGATTGCTCAGGATACCCAAAAAATAAATCAAGAACATATAGCCCTCGGTTGGGCTTTGGCTCATTATAATTTTGACCGTTATAAATCACAAGCTTCCTCGAAAGACTGCACTTTAATGCTGGATCAACATACCAATATTAAAGCCATCCGTAATAGTGCTGATGCTGTTGCAACAGTGCGTGATTTGGTAAATACACCAGCCGAAGATATGGGGCCTGCTGATTTACAGGATATAATAGAAGCTTTAGCAGAACAGCATAACGCTCAGGTCAGCACAATAGTGGGGGAGGATTTGCTTGATGAAAATTTTCCAGCCATTCACGCTGTTGGCCGCGCCGCAGAACATGGACGCGAACCAAGATTGATTGAGCTTAACTGGCAACCTCTCGCGGCAAATGACGGAATAAATAACCCTAATTTACCGAAGCTTACGCTCATTGGGAAAGGTATTTGTTTTGACACTGGTGGGTTAGACCTAAAACCATCCAGCGCGATGTTACTGATGAAAAAAGATATGGGCGGGGCGGCCCACGCCATCGGTCTTGCAGGGCTTATTATGGCACAGGGCCTTGGCGTTAATCTGCGCTTGCTTGTTCCAGCTGCCGAAAACGCCGTTGCAGGGAACGCTTTTCGTCCAGGGGATGTCTTGCCGACGCGGCAAGGGATCAGTGTCGAAGTGGGTAACACAGATGCCGAAGGCCGCTTAGTCTTGTGCGATGCTTTAACCTATGGCAGCGAAGAAAACCCAGACTTGATGATTGATTTTGCTACCCTAACAGGGGCGGCACGTGTGGCATTAGGGCCTGATTTGCCTGCAACATACACCAATAATGAAACCATGTGGAATGCTCTAGAGGCCGCGTCTCGCTTTGTGCGTGATCCCCTGTGGCGTATGCCCTTATGGGATGGGTATGAAAATGACCTCAGCAGCGATATCGCTGATATCAATAACATCTCCGCAGGACCTTTTGCTGGGTCTATCACCGCAGCGCTTTATCTACGAAAATTTATTAATGACACACCAGCTTGGGTTCATTTTGACACATTTGCATGGTCACCAAAAGCCAAAGCGGGTCGCCCAAAAGGCGGTGAAGCTCAAGGGTTACGCGCTGCATATCATGCTATTCAAAAATATTTTGGGATATAATTCACGCCCCATTCCTAATTTAACACAATATTAACCTTATTTAAGCACACTGCTTTACAATGTTTAGGGTTATTAATATTGGATTTCAGGATATGAGCGAAAAAACAGATATGGACATGCTACGCTTATGGCGCAAAGTTACCCTTGATGTTGTTCGTATGGGAAATAAAGATTTAACCCTGCGCCAGATGTCTGTGCTGTTGATCGTTTATATGGACACGGACGCGGACCACACAGTACGCGGCCTTGCTAGCACACTTGGTGTTGCTAAACCTGTTATTACGAGGGCGCTCGATAGTTTAGGGCGCATGGGCTTGACAAAACGCAAGCGCGACGAACGCGATAAACGCAGTGTTCTTGTGCAACGCACTGTTACAGGTTCGGTTTATTTAAGCGAGCTTTCTGACACAATCACAAATGCCAGCACAAAATAGCTCCTAGAGCCTTTCTTTATTGAAGTATTTACTTGCTGGCATCACTCCCCACTGCCTGATATATTCAAGCCATGACATCCTTTGAATTACAAGATTGGTATCAGTCCCAGTTGATTGACCCGTTAAACGCTGTGACACATGATCCGCGTTTAAAATCCACGTCGCAGATTACACACACGCTGAATGAATCAGTTGTGAATGTTTACGCGGCACCAGATGCAAGCGGACAAACAATTACGCAAATCCTGTATGGTGAACCTTTAGCATTAGTTTCTGATGCGGCTGATTTTCATGAAATCATCAGCCTTGTTGATGGGTATCATGGTTATATCGAAGCAGGAAGCCTGCAAACAGCAAGCGCCCCACCCACCCATACGCTCACAGTTCCCAGCGCTCATATATATAGTGCACCCAATATAAAGTCCCCACCTTTGCAGGCTTTATATTTAGGGAGTTTATTGCAGCTTTCTTCTGGAAATTCTGATCAATTTTACACCGTTAATAGCGGCGGATATATTTATAAAAAGCATGTTCGCAGCATCCAAAAGCCCGCACAAGACCATGCTGATACAGCGTTAGGGTTTTTAGACGCGTCATATTTGTGGGGCGGACGCACTGCCGCTGGGATTGATTGTAGTGGCCTGATCCAAATTGCCCTAGGGGCTTGCGGCATCCGCGGCCACCGCGATACTGACCTGCAATGGAACAGCTTAGGTAATCAGGTTAGCGAACCCCGTTACGGTGACTTTGCTTTCTTTCCAGGCCATGTTGGCATTATGCTGGATGAAGAAATGCTTCTCCACGCTAACGCCACACATATGGCCGTTAGCATTGACCCACTTGCGGACGTTATAAACTGGGTCAAATCAGAACTAGACAGCAAAGCGATTAACAAAAAAGCTTTTACGGGTTACCGCCGTTTATAGATTTTCATAGTCATAAACCAACATTACCGAACATCAATAGAAATGCGGGAACTCTTTTCTTTCATTTTGCACTTTGTTGGCTTAAGTTGGCGAGACTTTTTATTGACTTTATTCATATTCGGAGCTCATTCCATGGCAAAAATCATTCCCGTTAATCCTGAACAGCACAAAGGTTTGAAAATCAAGACCTCTGACTTATCGCTTTTTAAGGGTGAACATATTGTTCCTATATCTGTTTTTGAAGCGGCTCAAGCTGGGGCAGAAATGCCAGTGATTTTTATTAAAAGCGCTGATACGGGCCAGTTTTTATTCGTGGCAATGCTAGCCCTTGATGCGGGTGAAAATTTATTTATCAATGAAGATAATCGCTGGACTGGGATTTATGTACCGACGGCGATTGCAAGCTATCCTTTTCGGCTTGTTCAACTTCCTAATAATGACGGGCAATTATCCTTGGCAATTGATGAAGAAAGCTCTGCTATATCAAAAACTGAAGGGCGAGACCTTTTCGATGAAAACGGCAAACAAACCGAATATGTAGATAAAATATTAGATCATCTCGGTCGCCACCATGAAATGATGCAGTTAACCCCAAATATCATTCAGGAACTGGTTAATGCAGACCTGCTGATGCAACAAACAATTAATATGGAATTTGCGGGTCAGCAAAGGGCTTTAGACGGTATTTACATCGTTGATGAAAAAAAACTAGCTGGCCTTTCCGACGAGGCCTTTCTTGAATTGCGGCGCAAAAATATCTTGCCCATGATCTATGCGCACCTTGGCTCGCTCACTCATATTCGCAGTTTAGCCAAGGCAAAAAGTAACAAAGCTTCTGACCCTTCATGAAACAAAAAACGGGGCAGAATGAAATAACAAAAGTTGTCATTATCGGCGGTGGTACGGCAGGTTGGTTAACCGCATGTCACCTTGGTAAAAAGCTAGTGTCAGATCATAGTCCCGTTCAAGTTTTATTGATTGAATCGCCGAACATTCCAACGATTGGTGTGGGTGAAGGCACAGTCCCTGCTTTTCGCAATAGTCTAAAATATCTTGGGATCAGCGAAAGTGACTTTATCAAGACCTGTGATGTTACTTTAAAACAAAGTGTGAAGTTCATCAATTGGGTATACGGCGATGATCATTATCATCATATTTTTGACTATCCTGCACGGCCTGACCACACACGACCAGACATTGATTTAACGCCTTATTATTTGCTGGGGCACGCTGGCGATATTCCCTATGTTGATGCTGTGTCGGTACAGGGGCAGATTATTGATAAAGGCCGTGCCCCAAAAACAATTAGCGACACGGAATATAATGGTAAAGCGAGTTATGCTTACCACCTAGACGCTGCGAAATTTGCCGCCTTTTTAACCCGTCATGCCACACAAAAACTGGGCGTAAAGCATATACTGGCCGAAGTACAAGACATTCATCTGGATAGCGCAGGCTATATCACTGGGGTTAAAACCGATAAAATAGGCAACATTGACGGCGATTTTTTTATTGATTGCACGGGTTTTCAGTCACGCATTCTTGGTCAAAAACTGGGGGTGCCATTTATCAATAAAAACGACGTTCTATTTGTCGACACGGCGCTGGCAATGCAGGCACCCTATGGCAATAATAAAGCTGTGCCATCATCCACACTCGCCACGGCAAAAGATGCTGGCTGGATATGGGATATTGGCTTAATGGAACGCCGCGGCACAGGGTATGTGTTTTCATCGCGTTATACAGATGATATCACCCCAGAGGCAACACTCCGGGATTATCTACGCCCATCCATTGGTGATCAAGTGGATGATATCGCGTGCCGCCGTATTCCCATGCAGGTGGGTTACCGTGAAAAATTTTGGGTTAAAAACTGTGCCGCCATTGGCTTAAGTCAAGGGTTCGTAGAACCACTAGAAGCCACAGGTATTCTGGTGTTTGATGCCACAGCGCGGATGCTGGCAGAACAGTTTCCTGCCACACTGAACGCCGTTCCTGCACTGGCTAAACAATTTAACAAGCGTGTACAAGCGACTTGGGACAGCGTCATTGATTTTATCAAACTACATTACTGTATATCTCGGCGCGACGACACAGATTTTTGGCGCGATAACCAAAAGCCAGAAACAATCACTGATAGCTTGCGCGACAAGCTTGAAATATGGAAATACCAGCCACCCAGCCCTTATGATTTCACAAGCAAGCTTGATATTTTCAGCATAGAAAACTATCAATATGTTTTATATGGTATGCAGTTTAAAACCAATATGCAGGCGCTTCAAAATCGCTACCCTGAAAATGAGCTTGCTAAACAGCAATTTATAACGATTCAAAAAGTAGCAGAACAAGTCAGTGATGGCCTTCCAATGCACCGTGACTTGATCAAAAAAGTACAGCAATATGGGTTTCAAAAAATATAAGCCCATAAAAATTGAACGGCATGACAGGCACATATTATGTCCCAAGATACGAAGATAAAAAAGTTAGTGGTTGTTGGTGGTGGTTCTGCTGGTTGGATGACAGCCTTATATTTGAACACGCTGTATAATCATGCGGATAAAAATTTCGATATTACAGTGATAGAAAGTCCTGATATCGGTGTGATCGGTGTGGGGGAAGCCACCGTGCACAGTATCCGTTTTTTCTTTCAAGCCATGGGCCTAGATGAACATGAATTACTGCGCGAAACCAATGCCAGTTTAAAAACAGGCATTATGTTTCAAGGTTGGATGCAGCCGAACAGTGACGGTAGCTTGCACAAATATTTTCACCCTTTTGAGAGCCAACTATCAGGTAGTGTGCTTGATATTTCCAGCTTGTGGATGATGTCAGATAAACCCCATCACGGGCGTTATGATGAAAGCGTCTGCTTATCAACGCCCTTAGCCAAAGCTGGCCATAGCCCAAAGTCTAACACTAGCCGTCAATATGAAGGTCTTGTGCCTTATGGGTATCATATTGATGCTGTGTTGCTTGGTCGATTTTTACGCCGCAAAGCTATTGAAGCTGGCGTGACACACGTGCAAGCGACAGTGGATAAAGTCGATATTGAGGGCGATAATATAACCGCCCTACACGCAGGGGGTAACATTTACTCAGGCGATTATTATCTCGATTGCACTGGCTTTCGTGGCCTTTTGATCAATAAACTTAAACAAGATAACTGGCAATCGTTTAAGGGAGCTTTGCCGTGCACTAAAGCCGTTGCAATACAAAGGAAAATGCCTGTGGGGGTTAGTCCGCGTTCTTATACTGTAGCGACAGCCCTTAGCAATGGTTGGGCGTGGCAAATAGACTTGGTGAACAGACAAGGCACAGGCTATGTGTATGACGGCGACCGCATAAGCAGCGATGAAGCAGAACAAGAATTACGCACATTTTTGGGGTTTGATAGTGATGTTATAAAATGCGTTCACTTGGATATGAAGGTTGGTTGCTTGAAAGAATTTTGGGTTGGCAACTGTATTGCTATTGGCTTGTCTGGTGGTTTTATTGAACCCTTGGAATCAACAGGTTTGCACTTGATTAACTTAAGCGCTGGATTACTGGCGACTCACCTTGATAAAACCCACATATCGCAGTGCGTCCGTGATAGCTTTAACCGCCTGATGAATGGTTTTTATCAAGACTTAAAACAGTTTATCGTTTTGCATTACTGTTTAACCAACCGCACTGATACGGATTTTTGGCGCAGTGCCCCAGCGACGGTAAATGAAACGCCTTGGCTTAAGGACCAGCTAAAAGTTTGGCAGCATAAAGTTTGTGAATATCAAGATTTAGCGGGCAGCTTTTCTACGGTTTTCAGCGATGAGAATTATCGCTATATTCTGTATGGGATGCAGCATTATCCCAAACTTGATCTAACGGTTAATCCTGCGATAACTAACGGTGTTTTTGACCGTGTTCAAGCCCACGCTGAAAAAATACTCAATGCGTCCAAACCGCATGCGGATTATCTAAAACAAATCAATCTTTAAGGACGGAATACTTGCCATGATCCATAAATCAATTCTTATTCTAGCAGGTGCGATATTGAGTGTCGCAGCATGTGATCAAGCGAACCAGCAATCGAACCTAAATGAAATTTTAGTCGCTGATGATGTGTCGATTATACCCTTGCCACAGACACTAGAGGCTAACACTGAGAAAGCCTTTAAAGTCACACCAAAGTGGGCCGTTACGGGACATGCAAAAACCAGCGCTGCCTTTCATGACTTGATGGTGCGGACCAGTGATATTCATTTTGAAGGCAGCGTTGATAAAAGCATCACATTTACGATTGATCCCACATTACAAGGGGCTGAAAGCTATATATTGGAAGCGGGTAGCGATGGTATTCGGATATCTGCACCCGATGATGCTGGATTATTTTACGGGGCTGTAAGCCTGTGGCAGCTTTTGGTGCCTGCAATGCAAGACGGTGCAGCGATAATACCCACCGTTAATATCATCGATAAACCCCGTTTTGGCTGGCGCGGCCTGATGCTGGATGAAGGGCGACATTTTCAGGGGCTAGACTTTGTTAAAAAATTTATCGATTGGATGAGCTTGCATAAATTCAATGTTTTTCAGTGGCATTTAGTGGATGATCAAGGCTGGCGGATAGAAATTAAACAATATCCAGACTTAACCGCCTTTGGTGCTTGGCGTGTGCCAGCAGGTGACGGACCGAAAAAGGATATTGACCCAAAAACAGGCGAACCCCGTAAAATTGGTGGCTTTTATACTCAAGCAGAAATCCGTGAAGTCGTTGCCTATGCCAAAGCGCGTCATATTACTGTAGTGCCAGAGATCGGCTTGCCAGGCCACGCCCAAGCAGCCATCGCCAGTTACCCACATCTCGGTGTAAACACTTCGTCCATGCCAGTGACCGCCGACTGGGGTATTTTTGAGTATACCTATAACCTAGAACCCGAAACCTTTACGGTGCTTGAAAATATTTTGTTGGAAGTCATGGACTTGTTTCCCAGCGAATATATTCATTTGGGCGGCGATGAAGTTCAAAAAAAGCAGTGGCAAGCAGACACACGCACGCGCGTGCGTATGCAAGAACTGGGTATCAAGACGGTTGAAGGCATACAGCCTTATTTCACCCGCCATTTTGATGCGTTTCTGGCAAGCCACGGGCGTAAGATGATCGGTTGGGACGAAATATTAGAAGGCGGTAAAATCAACACGACAGCAACCGTCATGTCTTGGCGCGGTGAAAAAGGCGGGATTGATGCAGCCCATAAAGGCCACAGCGTGGTCATGAGCCCTTGGCCCGTAATGTACATGGATATGCATCAATCCGTTAGCGGGCGTGAACCAACGGGCCGCCCTGCGCGCTCCTCGCTGGGGCTGTTAAAAAACGTGTATGAGTATGAGCCTGTACCCAAAGCGCTCCAGGAAAAAGGCCATGAGCTTATTTTGGGGGCGCAAGCCAACATATGGACCGAACATATGCGCAGCAATGATCA
>JABABO010000044.1 GCA_014238195.1 Kordiimonadaceae bacterium
GTTGAAGACTATGAAGAAATGCTGAAAGAAGCAAATATGCAAGTGCGCGTCAACGAAGATATTAGCGATACATACGTCAATATGATTAACAAGGCTTGGTCAGGCGCCGACGAAATTGCCGCAAAACTTGCCAAAGAAGAAAATGGTTCACGCATGATTCAAGTCTTAATGCGGGAAGCAGAATTTTGGACTCGCCGAAAAAAACTACTGGAATCTGGCGACCTGAAGCTGCAACGTATTGTCGCGAATAAGAAATCAAATGGCCCCTCTATGATGAGTGATTGGTAAACAAAAGTTTACCCACACCTATAAGAGCCACTGACTCACTAAATTGTGATCATAAAAAATCCAAGCTATTTACATAGGTCCTTTTTGTTCAGATTTTTCAGTGCTATGCATATGAACATAGAACTGAAAGGGGTGAGCATATGTTTCAGCTTATAAAACTACCATCATACTTTGCGGCCATGGCTTTTACTATTACCATGACACTTTATCCGGTGCAGGCATCGGATGAGGCGATTGACGCTGCATTAGAAAATGAATTTCGGACCGTCACTGAAAGGAAGCGCGATAAATATCGCCACCCAAGTGAGACGCTAAAATTTTTCGGAATCCGTCCTGATATGCATGTGGCAGAGCTTAATCCTGGTGGGGGCTGGTACAGCCGTGTTTTAGCGCCCTTATTAAAAGACAAAGGTGTTTACGTTGGTTTGGAATATAATCCCAAATATTATGAGGGTAAGCCAAAATATGTTGAACGTTTAACAGCCTACCCAGAAAAGCACGACGCTGCACGAGATATGTACGGTGCAAATGCAGTTGCTGCTTGGTTTCCCGCAGAGGGTGACTTACCAGTTGCTGAGGGTTCGCTTGATGCCGTTATTGCTGTGCGTACCATGCATAACTGGGTGCGTAGAAGCTTGTTTGATCGTGCCCTAATTGATATGCACAAAATGCTAAAAAATGGTGGTGTTCTAGGTGTTGTGCAGCACCGTATGCCCGAAGCTTTTGTTGGTGATCGCCATGCCAGTGTCCGACTTGGTCGCTGGAAGCAAACAGAACTGATTGCCGCGATAGAAAGCTATGGATTTAAGCTTGTGGGAACATCGGAGGTGAATGCAAATCCGCTTGATAAAGCGAATTACCCGTCAGGTGTATGGTCTTTACCACCCGTGTTACATGAGGGTGAAGAAACACGAACCAAGTATGAACAGATTGGCGAAAGTGACCGCATGACTTTAAAATTCATCAAAACTATTGATTAGATTATCTGTTGTTTAAAGTGAAGATTAAAAGCGTTTTTTTATAAGCTTAGTCGTAATTTTATACAGTCCACTGTTGCTGATATAGTCAAGAATTGAAAGGGCATCACTTTCGTTTACTTGCTGGCTAGAAATCTGTGCTATACTATTGCTGAGAGGGAAAGTTAGAAATACTCGCACTAAAGGAGCCAGTCATGACAGATATATCACCCCTTAAAGATCACGCTAAAAGGCAAATGTCTTTTTCATATGTGATGGGCTTATTGCTAGTACTTGTTTTCGGTTTGTCAGTAAACGCTTCTGCCGCAAAATTTGAATTGCAGCTTGGATCAAACAGTCAGCTCGACAAAGCCCGCGAAAGTCTCTTGGACGGTGATGCAAAAAATGCCCGTAAAATGTATCTAACGGCCCTGCGAAACGAAACCTCAGAACGGCATATTGCCCTTATTCATAATGATCTTTGCGTAACGTATATTATGGACGAAACATGGGGAAAAGCCATGACCCACTGCGATAGCGCAATCAGAATACGCGGTAGCAATTGGCGCTTTTATAATAACCGGGCTAATATTTTCTTACAAACGGGTAAATTACGCAAAGCCCTGCAAGATTATCGCAAAGCCGAAAGCTTAGGATCTAAAAGCTGGATATTACAAAAAAATATTGCCATTGCCGAAATGCGGATAGCCATGGAAAATAATAATCGATCAAACCAAATTGACTTAGATAATGATCCAGTGAAAAATGACTATGATAATTTAACTTTGTCGTAGGCTTGATGCGCTAATCATTTTGCAATTACAGGCACTAAACCCTTATGAAATTTGATATTTTAGCATTCTTTTAATCTCACCTGTATTAATGCTATAGAAATAACCGATTTAGATAATAGGCGCTAGACCAGATTGAGGAGCATAAAAAGCGTGATTTATAAGCTTATAGTATCATGCATTTTAGTGAAGTTTTATAGCATGCAAGCCTTAAACAATCTCAGTTTCAACAAAACCAAATTAATGAGCGTCTATGTCTGCGCTTTCCTCGCCTCGTGCGGGGAAGTGCCAAAGCCAAGCCATGTTATGGCTGAGGTAGGGACCAATGCTATTATCAAACGCCACGGACAGGAACTTATTTTAGACGTCACCGATGTAACAGGCAATATTCTGAGCACCGAGATCAGTTGGAACGGCGAACTTGTAGCATCGCGGCAATATTACCGCGGTTTATACCCCATGAGCGGTATCGAATATGGTTACCAGTTTGAAATGGATTTTGATGAAACTGCACTTGAGCAACTTTTCCCCTTGAAGGTGGGTAAGGAGGTTAGCTTTAACGGCAATTTGAAGATCATTGATAATGGCACCGCGCTAGATGCTTGGGTACATTTACAAGTCGTCGCAGAAAAAAGCATGAAGATAACGTCGGGCACTTATACTGTATTTGTCGTAGAAGTTATCAGTGAATTCAGCAAAGATGACCGCTCGGAACGTAAAAGCAATATCATCTATTATGCGCCCGATTTGGGCATGATTTTAAAATTTGTGAATCATCAAAACGGACAACAAAGCTTCTGGCGAGTAGTTTCTATCGATTCACCCGATAAATCTAGTAGAATTAAGCCTGTTAAAAAGCAAAACATTAGATCTGGCACTGTGATGATATAATCGTGATGATATAATCTAATTTTAAAAGAACACTATCATCAACAATGAATATCCGTCAGTGAAAAGCTAGGATATGGGTGCTAAATAGTTTAGAATTTTACTTGTCCGCCAAGAAAAATTAGCTGAGCATTTATATTGCTTTAATAGCAATCTAAGGTTATCAAAATCTTTACTAAAAATTATTGAAAAGGGAACTATAAAATAAATATCACAATCATTAAGAATAGA
>JABABO010000047.1 GCA_014238195.1 Kordiimonadaceae bacterium
ATCTAAATTCAGCTCAGCGGCGGTGAGTTTTCCCATTGTTGACAGCAGGTTATAGGCCGCGACCAGTTCATTGCGTTCAGAACTGACCAAGTTGGACCGTGAATTGAGCAATTCTTGTTCCGCATTCAAAACTTCCAGCGTTGTACGGGACCCAACCGCAGCTTCTTGGCGTACACCATCAAGGGCGATTTCATTGGCACGGACACTGGCCTTGGATGAAATAATCTGGCCTTCGGCGGCACGGTGATTATTCCAGGCCACAAGGGTGGCTTCCTGTGCCAAACGTTCGGCTTGGCGAATATTCATCAGGGCTTGGCTGCGTTGCTGTTTGGCGCGGCGAATGTCAGAATATTCAGCACCCCCCTGATAAAGGGGTACAGTAATTTGGACAGCAGCACTCTTAGTAACAAAACTCGTTTCAGGAAATACAACTCCAGAAAAAGTGTTTGTATCAACCTTTTGATAGCTCAAACTTGCATCAATGGATGGTAACAATCCGCCTTTGCGTTGATGCACGGCAAAACGCGCGGCTTTTTCATTATATTCGGCAGCAATCACACTGGGGGCATTGGCGACGGCGGCTTCAAGGGCTAATTCAAGGCTACCGGGCAGTTGCGGGCGGCTGGTGGGTTTTTTAAGCGTGCCTGGGTTTTTACCAATCATCCGCAAATACAGGGCGCGGCTGGCCGCCAAGGCGGCTTCGGCAGATAATTCCCGCGATTTGGCATTTTCAAGGCGGGCTTCGCTTTGTGCCACGTCGGTGCGGGTGATTTCACCGACACGGAAACGATCATTGGCGGCTTGTAATTCGCGCTTCAACACTTGGACTTGATTAACGTTCAGGCCGTAGATGGCTTCGTCCCGCACAACATTCATATAGGCCGTGATGGCCCCCAATAATATATTTTGTTCCACATCCAGCAACTGCGCCCGCCCTGCTTGCACCTGGCTTTTGGCAATGATCATTGCGTAGCGGTCCTGAAAGCCCCGGAAAAGTGATTGCTGAGCTGTCAGGCTAGTGGATTGAGTAATATTTTCATTTAAAAATTCAGTTGGATCATTAATATTGTCCCGATAACTATCTTCATGCACATAACTGCCATTGATAAAAGGCATAAAGCCCGATTTAGCACGGTAAACGCCTTCGTCAATCGCCCGTTGCGCGGCACGCTGGGCGCCCAGTTGCGGGTTGCTTTCATACGCGGCGGCCATGGCTTCGCGTATGTCTTCGGCGCTGGCTGTTGTTGCTGCACCCAAAACCGCAGTTATTGCAACGGCGGACATTAATGTCTTTTTCATATAAGCCTTTATCATGTGGCTTTTCCTTTCCTCGCTATCGCCCTTGCGGGCGTTTATGACCTGATATTAGGTCGTTTTGGCCATTTTGAGGTTCGCCCTCTTTATCTATACGTGTGTCGTGTTTGGCCTATTATAGTACGTTGGTCAATAGCCGTACTGTGATACCGCTACTGTAGTTCCTACATATCGTTATTCACCGTCCAAGGAAAGCCCTTAAAATACAAAGCCTTTATTGTTTTCAAATCCTGGACATGGGGGTATTGTGGCATCGAATAATGTTGTTGTTTCTACGCCGTCTGCCGTTTTGACGAATTTACGCACCCGCCCTACGCCGCCGTCGTCTTGCACAGTGATCAAACGACCATTTTCAGCCAATTGATTAAGCAGCCCTACGGGGACACGCTCCACCACCCCTTCGATGAAAATCACATCATATGGCCCTTGTTTAGCGACCCCTTTGCACAAGTCCCCAGTCACAACGGCCACATTCATTATTTCTTGCTCTGCTAATATGGTTTCGGCTTTTGCGGCCATATCGGTGTCAGATTCCAGCGCCACAACAGCGTCAGCAAGCCCTGCAATCACCGCAGCAGAATACCCAGTGGCGCACCCGACATCCAACACCAAATCCTTGGGCTGAATATCTGCGGCAACCAGCAAACGCCCAAAGACCATCGGTTCCATCAAAGCCCGGTTTTCACCCAGCTGAATATCGCCGTCCACATAGGCCACAGCTTGCTTTGATTTCGGGACAAATTTTTCGCGGGCCACGGCTTCCACAGCGCTGATCACGCGCTCGTCATTCACATCATTGACACGCAATTGACAATCAATCATATGGGTGCGGGCTTCGCTAAAAAGGCTCACAGATTATTCCTTTAAAATCTATCAAACAAATTCTTGCCGTTTATACTCAGCCAATGCCAAAAAAACAATCAGAAAACAATCAAGAAATACTGTGTTTTCGATAAACCGATTATCCCATAGGATAAACGGAAAATGTACCCACCTTAAGAATGGCTGAAATCTGGGAATTATCAATAAGCTTCAGGAATAAATCCGCCCTACCACAGCTTAGCCAAATGCACCAATTTCAGTGGCAATCAAGGCGCTAAGTTCCAGAATCAGCGCGTAAGCGTCTTCAATAGGGTCAAAAATCTCGGCGTGTTCCCGCGCATAGCCTTTGTCGGAGCCGCCAGTAAACGTTGCTGTTTCACCAAATTCTTCATTTGGGCGCGTGGTTTCGCCAATTGGAAAAATCTCCCGCAGTAACTTGACACTGGCAGGGACATCCATATGCAGCAAACTGGCAAGAAGATCATCCAGTGACACATCTTGCCGCGATGAAAACCTGGGTATGTCGGTGGCTTTTAGATAAATAAATTGAACAAGGGCCAGCCGCAATTGGTGCAGGTCCCGCAGGTCCGCATTCATAACACAGGCCCCGTTCATATGATCCTTAAAATATCCTGCATCACGGCGCAATTTGCGCACCACTGCTGACACATCTTTAAAGTCAGATATGTCTTCTAGTGTTTTTGATAAAATACGCAGGTTTTCACGCAGTTTCGGCGCGGTTTCATTTTCAGACCGTTGCAACCAAAATTCTGGGTCCAGCACTTGGGCGTAGCCTGCAAGCACGTGAATATCAGATGACTTTGCAGCTGCGGTGACTAAACTGGTGAGCATTTTTAATCGGTTAGATGATTTTTCTAGCTGCTTGAATATCTCAGGCGCTAATTCAATCCCAGCCCCAAACCCAGAAACAGTATTTGCCATGTAACCAAGTTGTTGCAGCATCGCATTATTCGGAATTGCCCGCACTTGATTAACACTTGTCAGGCGATCAATTTTTACGCCAATACCTTGGCGGCGCGCTGCACGGGACCCTGTTGCATACAAAAAGCGCGGGCCAAAACTGTCCAAAAGTTTCACATAACCAGGATGTTCTAGCAAATGATCTTGATATTCTTTTAATGTCAGAAAAAAATCAAGCGACCAATTACTACGCGCGTAAAAGGGATCATCTGGACCACGTTTCCATGCTAGGCGGGTATCTAAAAAATCAGTCAAAGTAGCGTAAGCACTATCCACACCCAAAAACCATAAATAGCCATCGCCGCCTTGAAAGCTGACCTCATGCTTGTAGGGCGCACTTAAACTGCTTAAAGCGTCACGCACAGCTGGTGTGTGGGTATATGTAAAGCGCTTGCGAAGGCCGCCTGGGTGTGATCCCCGACCGATGCTTTCCCCGTGGGTGTCAAAAAACAATAATTGTACGTCTTCTAGACCGCGTTTTTTCCACAGCTTTACAAGGCGCAATTTAAAGCGCTCAATGGCTAAATTTGCGGCTGGTTGCCCGATATATCGCCCACTATCGGAAAAACCAAGCTGGACACAAAAGCGGCCCTGTTTTTTGATATAGGCCAGAAAATGCGGGTTATCGATCAGCTCGGCTATGACCCGATCACCGCGCTGCAATCCAATGCCCGTCTCAAATAAGGGGGAGATTTCCACATGGTCATCCACATCAAACAAGCGTGCGTAATAAAGCGCTGCCAACAACGTGAAGGGTGTATCACTTTCCGCGACAAGCAAGCGGATCGGTGTGCGGCCATCAAAATGCTTTTCAAACTGGGCCGCTAACATAAACAACCGCCCTGCTGTGGTTTGTTCACGGTCAAGGGTACCATAATGCACATTAACGGGTTTTACTGTGTCCAAGAGCTTGCTTACAGCGCCCAAATAATGACGGCGGGAAGCGCTGCGGTCTGGGGCTTGATCCATTTCTATCATCGGCTTGATAGCATTATGAAGTTGAACGGCATTCAAGCGGAAATGGATGTGTGATTGCCCTAAACCCAGTGACACCCACTCCGCGCGAAACACTGCAACAGAAGCGCTAAAAGCATCAGGCAGGTTAGCGGACAGCAAGGCGTTAAGGGCATGGTCTACCTGCCCCATTGCTTTTTCTTTAGCAGCACGTCGCCCAACGACCAAACGGTTTAATTCTGCAAGACCAGCGGCATGATCATCATGGTCCATAACTTGGTTTAGTTTTTCAAGGCCCAATTCAAAACTACGGGCAAAAACAGCCAGTCCATCAGAAACAGCCCTGTAATTTTCATCGCTATGGTTTGCGGCGACATCTGACCATAGGCTTTGTAAACTGCTAACCCCTGCGACGGCCATTTCATAACGGAAATGTAGGCTTTCAGCCCAGCCAATATCCGTCCGGCCATCCAGATCAAAGCCAACCCAGCTTGCAACTGTCATGAAACCTGGCACTAGATTATAGGCATCAGCCTCAAAGTTCTTAACTGCGGATTTGTAGAAAACACCTGTCATGCGACGAATAGCAAGGCGAATATTCAAAACGGCTTCACTGGCTGCGGCCCCTTCCTCACGCAGACTAGGCGACGCTTCTGGCTGCAACCATAAATCACTTTTGTTGCTGCCCAGTTTTTTGCTATTTGGCTTTTTGCTGTCTAAAATCTGTTGTAATACTGTGCGGGCTTTATCCGTGGCTTGCTTTGACAAGCTAAAGGTTGGGTGCGCAGTTATCACAAAACCACCAAGTTCTTTACTAACAAGCTCGTCAAAAGCCTCTAAACTGCCAGCTTTGGTCGCCATAGCATCAAAAATTGCTTCAAGCCGTGCTGTGTTTTCCGTCATGCTCAGCGTACCCCACTGGGCCGCAAGACGGTTCAAGCGCTTTTCCAGCGCAGCCTCACCAAGCCCTGCTAAATGACGGCGTATTTCTTTTAGGGAAATATTACCACTATATAATGCGCTGGCTTTATCCCACGCCGATTGATGATAATCTGCAGTTGGTGCGGTATATGACGTTTCCATAAAATGGCCCTTTTTATCGCGCTTAGGCTTGATATTTGCCAAAGAAATTAATCAGTAGCAGATACCATGAAGCTTAGACTATACGTCTGCTAAATAGCCAAATAGAGTGAATTTTGATCCCCTTATTTGGCTATAAATTTTTGTTACGGTTCGACTTAGCAATAAATAATAAGCTTATTATTCATTAGTCTCGCTATAGATTCCATGCCTTTGCCAAAATTCAAAGGTATTTTCGGATGTTTTCCCTATTAAAGAGGCTAATTTCACAATTATGTATTTTCCAATTGCCCAATTGGTAAAGGATTGCTATATCCGCCATAGCTTAGGCGGCGCGATGGCGGAGTGGTGACGCAGCGGATTGCAAATCCGTGTACACGAGTTCGATTCTCGTTCGCGCCTCCAAGCTAATATTTATATTTTTCAATAACTTAGTCATTATCTTTCTCCGTATCTCACTTCTGCCCATCCTTAAATTCTAGACAGTCGTTTATTATTATGGCATAAGTTATGTCAATATATTGATACTGGGTTTACTTCTAGGCTTACTGCTGGGGAATAGAATGAGAAAAGTCTTAATTGGTATGATACTGTTTTTGATGATTGGCGGCTCGATAGGCTGGTTCAACCGCATTGATTTGTTGTTATGGACAATAAGCGTAAAAACTGATCTGGATTACGATATTGCCCCTAATCGCGAGGTTGCTTGGCAAAAAGGGCCATCTGTGGCTGCTGATACTCCTCAAGCTAAGCCCAATATCGTCTTCATCGTTCTTGACGATTTGGGGTATAATGACATTTCCACATTTGGCGGCGGTCTAAATGGTGGTGCGATTAAGACCCCTCATATTGACCAGCTTGCCGAGGAAGGGGTGATCTTTAATCACAGTTACGCGGGAAATGCGACCTGCGCACCGTCGCGCGGTATGTTGATGACAGGGCGATATCAGAATACGACTGGCTACGAATTTACCCCCTTCCCCGGTGGCTCAGGTGCTTTAATTGCTGTGAGTAATTCGATGGAGAGTAATCTACCAGAAACTTTGCCAGGATTAGAAAACAAAGTCCCCTATGATGATCAGGGTCTACCTAGCTCAGAGGTAACCCTAGCGGAAGTCTTGAAAGACGAAGGCTATCACACCGTGCACATCGGCAAATGGCATATGGGGCGCACGAACGGCATGGCCCCAAACGATCAAGGCTTTGATGAAAGTTTACTCATGCACAGTGGGCTATATTTACCCGAAGACCATGCTGATGTGGTTAATGCCAAACTAGATTTCGACCCCATCGATCAGATTTTATGGCAACGATTGCGCTATGCTGCCTCCTTTAACAATGCATCCTATGATGATGTATTTGCCCCCAAGGGCTATTTGACAGATTACTGGACTGAAGAAAGCGTGAAAGTAATCAAAGCCAATCAAAATCGACCATTTTTCCTATATCTGGCGCATTGGGGCCCGCATACACCGCTTCAGGCCAAACGAGCTGACTATGAGGCCGTTGGCGATATCAAACCGCATCGCAAAAGGGTTTATGCTGCCATGTTACGCGCCCTTGATCGCAGTATCGGGCAAATCCAAAGGACACTCAAAGAAACTGGACTAGACCAAAATACCATAATCGTTTTGACCAGCGACAATGGCGGGGCTGGGTATATCGGCATTCCCGAAGTAAACAAACCATTCCGTGGCTGGAAGCTGACCTTCTTTGAAGGTGGCCTTAGGGTTCCCCACTTTATCAAGTGGCCAGCTGGCTTGCCTGCTGGTGAAACGCGCGAAACACCCGTAACACACATTGATATAATGCCAACACTCGCCGCTGCTGTCGGTGCAACCCTGCCAAAAGGAGTGAAAATTGATGGCGTAAACCTATTGCCTTTAGCCCGCGGTGAAGCTGACATTGCACGCCGCCCTCTCTTTTTCCAAAGCGGGCATTATAGGGCAGTACGGTACGGCAAATGGAAACTGCAGGTCTCAGCCTTGCCAAGCAAATTGAGGCTGTTTGACCTAGAAAAGGACCCAACTGAACAGACTAATCTGGCAAGCCAAAACAGCGATAAGGCTGCAGAACTTTTAGCGCTGATTAATGACCATATCGCAAGCGGTACGGGGGCCATTTTTCCTTATTCAATCAATGTACCCCTTGCGGTGGATAGAACCCGCTCAGAAGCTTTCAAAAAGGGCGACGCCTACATTTACTGGCCAAATTAGGACTAAAAAAATGAAGAAAAAAGAACCAGCTAAGCGAGAGAATAAGTGTGCAGGTACTGAAAGAAAACCGTGAAACTCTGTACAGCTCTGATATATGGGGTGTGCCGAGTTACCGACTGCTTGATCAGCAAGGAAAAGAAATGTTAAGTGCTTGGGGGCAAGATCGTCTATGGCTAGTGGCCACGTATAGCCAAATGCAGTGAATATTGATCCCCTTATTTGGCTATAAGTATTTATGATGGTTCGACGTATCAATAAATAATGAAATCATTATTCATTGGTCTCGCTTTTGTGTCGG
>JABABO010000111.1 GCA_014238195.1 Kordiimonadaceae bacterium
AGAGGAAGCCCGTAAGAAAGCTGAGATGGAAGCTCGTGCTGTTCAGTTGAAGAAAGCCAGTGAAGCGCGTAAAGTTGCGGACACGACTGATACAAGCCGAAAGGCAAAGCCGAAGCGTAAAGACAAAAAAGTTGAAGATCCAAATAAGCGCGGGCGTGGCAATGCTGATAACCGCCGCAAAGGTGGGCAGTTAACCATTAACCGCGCCTTGCGCGGTGATGATGTACGTCAACGGTCGATTGCGTCCTTTAAACGGGCTCAAGCGAAGAAACTTGGTAAAAATGTTGCCCATGAACCAGCCGAACGCCAAAGCCGTGAAATCATTTTGCCAGAAGCGATTACAGTACAAGAATTAGCCAATCGAATGGCTGAAAAATCTGTTGCAGTGATCCGCAGTCTTATGGGTATGGGCGTAATGGCGACAATCAACGAAGTGTTAGACCAAGATACAGCCCAGTTGGTGATTGAAGAATTTGGCAATACGGCCAAGCGGGTGAGCGAAGCAGATGTTGAAATTGGCTTGTTCGGTGAAGATGATGCCGAAGATAGCTTGCACCCACGCGCCTCGATTGTCACAGTTATGGGCCATGTGGATCACGGTAAAACATCGCTGCTTGATGCTTTGCGCTCTGCCAATGTTGTTTCTGGTGAAGCTGGGGGTATTACCCAACATATTGGGGCTTATCAAGTACAGCTTACTGGTTCGAAACAAAAAATTACTTTTTTAGATACACCAGGCCATGCCGCTTTTACACAAATGCGCGCGCGCGGTGCCTCGGTGACTGATATTGTTGTTTTGGTTGTTGCGGGTGATGATGGTGTGATGCCGCAAACCATCGAAGCAATTAATCACGCCAAAGCTGCTGAAGTGCCGATCATTGTAGCGATTAATAAAATGGACAGGGAAGGCGCAGACCCAAGCCGCGTCCGTCAAGAACTTTTGCAACATGATGTGATTGTTGAAGAATTTTCTGGTGATACCCAGGATGTGGAAGTCTCCGCAATGACCGGTTTAGGCTTGGATAAGCTTAAAGAAGCGATCAACCTACAAGCCGAGATGCTGGAATTGAAAGCTAATTCTGAGCGCGGCGGTGAAGGTGTGGTTGTTGAAGCAAAATTGGATAAAGGTCGTGGCCCTGTGGCAACAGTACTTGTACAGCGCGGGACGCTCGCTGTTGGTGATATTTTTGTTGCAGGCGCTGAATGGGGCAAAGTTCGTGCGCTGATTAATGACCATGGTCAGCAAGTGAAAACGGCAGGCCCGTCTGTGCCTGTCGAAGTACTCGGCCTAAATGGTAGCCCAGGTGCGGGGGATGATTTTGCTGTGGTGGGCAGCGAATCGCGCGCGCGTGAAATTACATCGTATCGCTCAGATCAAGCGCTTAAGAAACGTCAAGCCGCAACCGCAGCCCCGAAGACATTGGAATCGCTCTTTACTAATTTGAAAGAAAGCGGCGAAACAGCGTATTTTGATGTTGTGCTAAAAGGCGATGTACAAGGATCTGTGGAAGCGATCACTCAAGCCCTAGAAAAAGCAGGGAACAAGGATATCGTCTGTCGTGTGATTCATGGGGCAGTTGGCGGCATTACCGAAAGTGATGTGACGCTTGCTAACGCTTCCAATGCTTTGATCATTGGTTTTAATGTACGCCCAAATAAACAAGCACGGGCCGCAGCCGATGACGAGGTTATCACGATCAAATATTACTCGATCATCTATGATTTAATTGATGACGTTAAATCAGCAATGGCCGGCCAGCTTGGTCCAGAATATGTTGAAAAAGTCCTAGGCCGCGCTGATATCAAGGATGTGTTTAGTGCTGGTAAGGCAGGTAAAGCGGCAGGGTGTTATGTTAACGAAGGTGCGATCAGGAATGACCTGAAAGCCCGTATCTTGCGCGATGATGTGATTATTTACGAAGGTCAAATTGAAAATCTACGGCGCTTTAAGGACGATGTAAAGGAAGTCAAAGTCGGTCAAGATTGTGGTCTGACGTTTGAAAATTATCAGGATTTTCGGGCAGGGGATGTAATTGACTGTTATGAACTGAATGAAATTGAGCGTGTGATTTAACCACAGATTTTGCCCCTTTAAGCTTTTTAAGGCAGATGCATGTCCCATTTTGATCATGAAAAGTCAGCGAAAAATCATCGTCGCGGTGGCGGTGGCTTACGTTTGTTACGGGTTGGTGAAAACGTGCGGCATGCTCTGTCCAGCATTTTGGCACGCGGCGAAGTGCAGGACGATGACTTAAAAGGGGCTTCGGTGACCGTGTCAGAGGTTCGGATTAGTCCTGATTTGCGCAATGCAACGATTTTCATCATGCCTCTTGGCGGCGATCCACAGAGGCTTGTTACAAAAGCCTTGAATAAAAATGCAGCTTTTTTACGGGGTCAATTATCCAAGCATGTCACTATGAAATATTTGCCACGGCTGAAGTTTAAGCTGGATGAGAGTTTCGATGAAGCAACCCATATCAACACCCTGTTGCATGACCCCCGTGTGAAGCAGGACACCAAAATCAATCCAGAAGGCGCTGGTACAGATGGTGGTGATGACAATCTTGTAGATCAAGTGTAACTGTTATGGCGCGACGCCGCAAAGGTGAAAAAATTGATGGATGGTTGGTGATCGACAAACCATTTGATCTGGGCAGCACCAAGGTCGTCTCCAAAGTCAAATGGTTGATCAAAGCACAAAAAGCAGGCCATGCTGGCACGCTTGATCCACTTGCGACAGGCATCTTACCCATTGCGCTAGGCGAAGCGACAAAAACTGTCCCCTTCATCATGGATGCTGCTAAGGAATATGATTTTACTGTCAGATGGGGGACTGCAACCGATTCGGCTGATGCAGCAGGTGAAATTATTGCGGTTGGCGGCATAATCCCTAAAAAAAGCGATATTGTAGCTGTTTTACCACATTTCACAGGGACGATTATGCAGGTGCCCCCTTCCTTCAGTGCAATTAAGGTGGACGGGAAGCGCGCCTATACATTAGCCCGTGATGGTGTCGATGTCAGATTAAAGGAAAGAACTGTTGATATTCAATCGCTTAATCTGGTTTCACATGATCAAACAGCTGGGGAAACGACCCTAAAAGTCGTGTGCGGCAAAGGCACGTATGTGCGTTCGCTTGCGCGTGATATAGCGGTGCGTTTAGGCACCTATGGCTATGTATCCATGTTACGTCGCTTAAGAGTTGGCCCTTTTGATTTAAATGCTGCGATTTCGCTGGAAAAGTTGGAAACAATGAGCCATAGTGCGCCCGCTTGCGAGTATGTGCTCCCTGTTATGACGGCGCTGGACGACATCCTGGCTCTCGCCATATCACGCTCAGAAGCTGCCGATATCCGCTTTGGTCGTTCGATCACTGTGACATCTGCGCTTCGCTTGAAAGCGATCAAGCAGAGGCCGTTTGCCCTGACACATGATGGTAACTTAGTTGCTATTGCGGATAAGGATGGGCTGGTTATACGTCCGCTGCGGGTCTTCAATATATATAAAAAAGGAGAAGACGATGTCGATTACAGCTGAAGAAAAAGCCTCAGTGATTAAAGAATACGCACGCGCAGAGGGCGACACAGGTTCCCCAGAAGTGCAAGTGGCAATTTTGTCAAAGCGTATTGCAAACCTTACAGAACACTTCAAAACTCACAAAAAAGATAACCATTCTCGTCGTGGCCTTTTGAAGCTGGTGAATATGCGTCGTAGTTTGCTTGACTATCTGAATCAAAAGGATAGTACGCGCTACAAAACGCTGATTTCATCACTGGGTCTGCGTAAATAGATTTTTGATCTAGGTGGGGCTGGCTTGATATAAGTCAGCCTCATTTCATTAGGCCATATGCTTATCATCCATATGCTTATCATAATGTGATGAAATTTGGCCGCAACCCCCATTGGTGGGTTTGCTGGATGGGAAATGAGTCCCCCCAGTGTACATGAGGGGCATATCCAAGGGGGTGTGCCAGAGCAAGGCAGTATAGGACTGTCCTCTTGCTCGTTTAAAGGTAATAAATATGTTTGATATTCAAAAGACAGAAATTAACTGGGGTGGCCGTACCCTAACGCTTGAAACAGGGCATGTGGCTCGTCAAGCAGATGGTGCCATTATGGCAACATACGGTGATACGACGGTACTGTGTACGGTTGTTGGTGCAAGATCACCAAAACCTGGGTTGGATTTTTTCCCATTAACTGTGAATTACACAGAAAAATATTATGCAGCTGGTAAGATTCCTGGCGGTTTCTTTAAGCGTGAAGGTCGCCCAACAGAAAAAGAGACTTTGGTTTCTCGCCTCATTGACCGTCCGATCCGCCCGCTGTTCCCAGCTGGATACAAGAATGAAGTACAAGTGATTTGTACAGTGGTTAGCTTTGACAACGAAACCGATGCTGACATCGTTGCAATGATTGGTGCGTCTGCTGCGCTCACAATTTCGGGCATTCCTTTCATGGGGCCTATCGGGTGTGCAAAAGTAGGCTTTAAAGACGGCGATTATATTCTGAACCCAACTATTGAACAACTTACTGACAGCGATCTTGAGCTAACAGTTTCTGGCACCCGCGATGCTGTTTTGATGGTTGAATCAGAAGCAAATGAGCTGTCGGAAGACGTGATGCTCGGCGCGGTAAGTTTTGGCCACGAGGCTCAACAAGCGGTGATTGAAGCGATTATTGATTTGGCTGAGAAAGCCGCCAAAGCACCGCGCGAACTGCCAGAGGGGCCTGATACATCAGCAATCAAAGCAAAGCTTTCTGAAGTAGCAGAAGCTGACCTGCGGTCTGCTTATACTCTTACAGTAAAACAGGAACGCTCCGCCGCAATTAGTGACGCCAAAGCAAAAGGCGTTGAAGCTGTAGCGGAAATGATTGAAGCCGATCAAGCTATCACAAGCAGTATGGTCGGTGATTTGCTCAAAAAACTGGAAAGCAACATTGTCCGCACCAATATCTTAGAAACCAAAAAGCGTATTGATGGTCGCGGCCTTGATGATGTGCGTGATATCCGGTCCGAGACTGGCATACTACCGCGTACGCACGGTTCTGCTTTATTCACACGCGGTGAAACTCAGGGCCTAGTGATTACCACGCTTGGCACTGGTGATGACGAGCAATTAATCGACAGCTTA
>JABABO010000098.1 GCA_014238195.1 Kordiimonadaceae bacterium
ATCAATATTCACCGCATTTGGCTATAGTATGTTATCGTTACATCGATCAGCACTTATAAATTTACTGAATTATTTATTGAACGCTGTTGTCTTCGTTTGTTGTTTCCGCTTGTGTCACGGATTCGCTCACTGTTTCTGCGGCTGCTTCTACTAAGGGCAGCGGGGCCAAACTATCAGCTTGGGCGCGCAAATATGCGATCAGGTCAGCACGCTGACCTGCCTTACGTAACCCTGCAAAAGACATTGTGTTCCCAGGCACCGCCCGCTTTGGGCTTTCCAGCCACGCATCCAGTGTTGCATAATCCCAAGCACCACCAATTTCACGAAGGGCGCTTGAATAGCGAAACCCTTCAACGTTCGCAACCCCGCGGTCAACGATAGCAAAAAGATTAGGGCCTGTTCCTTGTTTGCCACCTTTGTTAACAGTGTGACAGCTTTTACATTTATTAAACTGTTTGGCACCTTTATCAACCGATGCCACTGCCAACAATTCCGCAAGGCTTGGGCCTTCTTCAACCACGGCGTCGGCGCTCGCAACACTAGGGGAAGCCACTTCAATTGTATAAGCAAGTTTACTGGTCGTGTCTTGATGCAAAACGGAGCCAGTCACAGTCCCAATAACCATAACAAGAAGCGCACCAGCAATTAAGGCTGCGAAAACTTTATTCCACTCAAATGAATCCACGGATATTTCTCCCTTACGGTCATGCTAGGGTCCAATCCCTATGACCTTTTGCACGTGCTTTAATGATTAATATCAGACATACCCAATAGTATCAAACATGTGCTCAGCAAAGCAACTATTTCGGCGCGAACATAGCCTGTTCACACCCTTGTTTTCAAGCAATGTTTTTCATTAGCCCCATGAAATATAATTTTTCTGGCTTTAAATGCGACAATTTTCGCCTTTGAAGCTTCACATTTGGCCTCAAAGCTTCACAGTTAGCCCTAAAAGCTTCATAGTTAGCAATGTGCAGAGTTGACAGACTGCCATATGCAAACAATAGTGCACATTATTAATAAAGAATCTGGATTAATAAAGAATCTGGATCATTAGAGAATCTGGCATTCGGGCGCCCCGACCATTTTCGCATCCTGTTATATGTGGCTACTAGATATTATGAACGATACACTGGATACATCACCATCCAACACAATTTCATTTCAGGGGGAGCTTGGTGCCTATTCCCACATGGCATGTCAGGCAAAATATCCAGGTATGAATGTGATGGCTTGCGCGAGTTTTGATGATGCGCTGGAGGCCGTTCAAAAGGGGCATGCCCGCTTAGCTATGATTCCGATTGAAAATTCAACGGCTGGGCGTGTTGCGGATATTCATATGCTGCTTCCGGGCAGTGGTTTATATATCATTGGCGAGCATTTCGAGACAATCCGCCACTGCTTACTGGCTAGCAAGGATGTGACAGACACAGACTTAAAGCATGTCATGAGCCATGTACAGGCGCTTAGCCAGTGCAAAAATTCATTACGCGCTATGGACTTAACACCGCATACCAGTGCCGACACTGCTGGTAGTGCAAAAAATATTGCTGAGCAAAATTTACGGGATACAGCCGCTGTTGCCAGTGCCCTTGCCGCAGA
>JABABO010000069.1 GCA_014238195.1 Kordiimonadaceae bacterium
ACTGGGCAAGTGTATGCTCACTAGGTGAGCCAAGTTCTGGCTGGGCAGTTACGATCAAAACCTTAATTCCTGATGGTTGCATAGGACCATACATTATTGGTCACCATTTTGATGCAACTGATTCAGGAAAGATTGGACTTCAGGGTTTAAAAGCGTGTCATCTTTCGATCCTCGATGAAACCCCACAGCCGTTAGATCATCAGGCAAATCACCCTTCAGCACATCAAAAAATTCTTTCAAAACGTTAGAAATCAAAATATTACGTTCCACTCGTCTTGAAATATCTGACACATGGGCTGCAAAACCATCTTGGCCCATAATTTCACCCACATCATCGCGCGTTTCAATAAGCACATCAGAATAACACATCAAGGTTTCACCCTTTGATAAAGTCGCAGTTTTGTTTCTATAGTCTGGGGTCTTGATGATTCCAATAGGAACTCCGTCGCTATCTAACATGCGTACACCATGATCTACGCCAATGATCAAGGGCCTTGGTGCCCCTGCCCCAGCATACGTAATATCGCCGCTATCAATATCCAACACACAGTAAAACATCGTTGCAAACTGGCCGGTTGGTAATGTCTCAAAAAGTTCCCCGTTTAGTTGGTTCATAAACAAGGCTGGATCAACCCGCAATTCTTGAAACCGAGCCATTGTGGCATGAATACGAAAAGTGTTTAGGGCTGCGCCCACACCGTGGCCTACAATGTCTAATATATAGATACCTATTCTATTTTCGCCTACTCGCCAACAGCCCCATAAATCACCACCTAGTTCGAAAGATGCTCTGTAATAATTCTCGATACGCAAATTTCCACGGACTTCAATCTCGCGCAAAAAAGCGCGTTGGGGCAGCAATTCTTTTTGCATAGAACGGGCCAGTAAAAGCTCATCACCTATATGCGATTTGAAGGCCGATAAATCCTCGATTAAGAATTTATTTTCAATATGCATACTAACACGTGCCAGCAACTCCGACTTATTAATTGGTTTAGAAACAAAATCCGTTGCCCCTGAGGCAAACACCTGTACGCGCTCTTCTGGTGCTTCCGATGCTGACTGTACTAAAATTGGCAGGCCCTGTGTTGCTGGATCAGCCCTTAAAATTTTGCAGACTTCATAGCCCGACATTTTTGGCATATTCAAATCAAGGATCACCAAATCTGGCTGGTCTTGTGCGATCACTTTTAAGGCATGGTCACCATCTTCAGCATACTGAAAATTTGAAAAGCCACCCTTTGCAAGGCTGGAAGCAATCATTTTTCGCGTCAGGTCCATATCATCAACTATCAGAATTTTAGCTTTGCGCACTTCTTCATCAAGCGCTGCTACACGCCCTGTTATTCCTGCTTCTGCCTGACTGATATCACTCAAGTTTTTCTTCTATTTGGTTTCTGATTTCATTGATGGTTCCTTAAAACGACAGGCCATACTCCAATATCTCCTTAGTGATTTTGCTATGATAGTCTGTGACATTGTTTTGTAGGATTTTGTCTTTAAGCGTTCTGTTAACGTTCTGTGACCTAAATTTTCAAACTATACTTAGGATCATCCTTCTAACACTTCGGTAAGTTTGGTCAGCTTTAACATGCTCGCAACATGTCCTGTTGCTCCTTGTACCTTAAGCGACCAACCCACTGTATCGGCTTGTTCTTTGGCGATTAAAAACATGCCAAGCCCCGCAGAATCAACCATGCTTACGCCTGCAAGATCAAAAACACATTGTGTCATGTTTTTGTTCGGTAGGTTTTTTAACATCTGGCGAAAACCAACATTTTCAGAAAAGGTAATATCCCCTTGAAAAACAACCGTCGCATTTTCACCGTCTTGTACAATTCGATATTCCATCACGTGCTTAATTCCCTTAATATTGCCTCACTTGTCATTACCATTTTCATATTAATGAATTGTTTCATGCTTTTCCAGCATAGATTTTATTTTTACTATTAATCAAAATGCATTTATGCTGAATTTATAAATCTTTGGCAATGATATGCGCCGCATTATGGCCTGGTATTCCCGTTACACCGCCGCCAGGATGGGCACCAGAACCGCATAAATACAGGCATTTAATTGGCATTCGGTGGTCAGCATGCCCTAAAACAGGCCGCGCACTGAATAATTGATTCGGTGTTAATTGTCCGTGAAATATATCCCCTTCAGGTAAGCCAAATTTACGCTCAAGGTCCAAGGGGCTGTGAATTTGCCGTGCGATAATACTGCTACGAAAGTTTGGGGCGTATTTTGTCACAGTTTCAATAATTGCATCCGCTGCCTTTTCTCGCTCACCGTCCCACGAACGGCCCTCACCAAGGTCATAAGCAAAATGCTGGCAAAACAAGCTTGCAACATGCTGCCCTTTTGGCGCTAAGCTATCGTCTAATGTACTGGGGATTAACATCTCGATTATAGGGTTTTTCGACCAACCTTGTGTACGGGCTTCAAGGTATGCATTATCAAGATATTCTGGGTTTGGGCCAATGATGATACCTGCTGAATGATGTTCCCCGATACTGGGTAAACAGGCACTGGGTAAACAGGCACTGGGTAAACAGGCACTGGGTAAACAGGCACTGGGTAAACACTTGAAATCTGGCAGTTCAGACAAAGCCACGTTCATGCGAAAAGTGCCAGACCCGCATTTAAAGCCCTTTATACGTTTTCTAAAATCATCAGGCACATGCTGGTCATCAACCAAATCCCGAAACAGAAACTTAGGATTGATCCCTGCTGCGACCGCTTTAGCATTAATGTGTTCCCCGCTGTCAAGAATGACACCCGACGCGACCCCATCGGAGATGATAATTTCTTTCACAGATGCTCCAACGCGGATTTCAGCACCTGCCTCACGCGCGGCATTGCTCATCGCATCACTAATGGCCCCCATGCCGCCAATCGCGTGTCCCCAAACACCTTTTTTACCGTTGGTTTCGCCGAAACAGTGATGCAATAGAACATAACCAGTGCCTAACGCATAAGGGCTTGTATAAGCCCCAACAATACCGTCAAAGGCGTAAGCCGCCTTAATAACGGGGTGTTCGAAATAACGGTCCAAAATATCCATGCATGACGCAGTTGCCATATCCAACAAAAGCCTTTGCGCTTCAACAGGTTTGCGCAAATTTTTCCAAGCCAGGGATGCAGCCCTCACTAAGTCAGTTAATCCGCCAGCAGTGTTTGGGGGTGCCTTGTGCAGCAGGCTGCGCAGTTCATCCGCCACCATTTCTAAATCACGGTGATACGCCTCAGCCGCTGCTGCATCACGGGCTGAAAATTTAGCAAACTCTGTGCGCTGGCGATCAGGGTCCCGTGAAAAGCAAAAATATTGTTGATCATTAATGGGGAAGAAATTCGCCATCTCCCGCTCAACCACTTGCAAGCCGTGTCGGTGTAAATCTAGGTCTTTAATCACTTTAGGGCTAAGGAGCGACACGGTATAAGACGCGCTACTATTTCGAAACCCTGGATGAAATTCTTCGGTCACAGCAGCGCCGCCGACAATGTCGCGGCGCTCCAGCACTAGAACGCTTTTTCCTTGCCCAGCAAGATAAGCCGCGCATGTCAGGCCATTATGCCCACCACCCACGACAACAACATCATATGTTTGCGACAAGGCCGTGTTAGACTTCATTCATGATTTGCTCTTTGGCCGTGTGGGAGTGTTCTTCTATCATTTTACGAATACGGTGGTCAGAAATATCCACGTTCCCTGCACTAAAATCACCTGAAATTTTACGCACAACGTCTTCCTCGCCAGCTTCTTCAAGGTCTGCTTTCACGACACTAATGATGTAATCTTTAACGTTATCACCCGTTATGCCCAGCTCGCCTGCTGCCCATTCTGCAACCAAACGGTTACGCCGCGCTGCTGCTTTAAACTGCAATTCAGCGTCATGAGCAAATTTATCTTCAAAGGCTTTTTCACGGTCATCAAATCCTGACATATATGGCTCCCTTTTAAATTCAGAGTGATTGTTGTTTGTGATTCTGACTATATTTAAGCATATTTTTGCGAAGTTCCAGTGCACAAATGTGTGACAGCGATAAAATTTCACCTGTAAATGCTAAAACCTGTGCCTTGAAACCTTCCCTTGCTTCTTTAAAGATTGTGATTGCTTGCTGTCTCGGCTATGGTCCGCTCGATTCTAAAGATACACTATTGTGATACTCACTACTTGGAGCATAAAACCATGTCTCGTCGCAACAAAATTTACGAAGGCAAAGCCAAAATCCTTTTTGAAGGCCCCGAACCTGGCACCCTCGTGCAATATTTCAAGGACGATGCCACAGCTTTTAATGCCGAAAAAAAAGGCACCCTTTCTGGCAAGGGTGTGGTTAATAATCATATCAGCGAGCATATTTTTACCGCCCTTGATGCGATTGGCATTCCAACACATTTTATCAAACGTCTGAATATGCGCAAACAGCTTATCAAAGCGGTTGAAATTATCCCCGTTGAAGTCATCGTGCGTAATATCGCTGCTGGTTCGCTTTCCAAACGCCTTGGTATCGAGGAAGGCACCAAACTACCTGTGCCGCTTGTGGAATTTTGTTATAAGTCGGACGAGCTGGGGGACCCTTTGATCGCTGACGAGCACGCCTTGACATTTGGCTGGGCTGACGAAGATGAAATTGATGCTCTACGTGAATATGCTGTGCGAATAAATGATTTTATGGTGGGTTTATTTTCCGCCATTGGCATCACACTCGTTGATTTTAAACTGGAGTTTGGCCGTTTCTACGACGGCGATGACTGTATGGTGATCCTCGCCGATGAAATCAGCCCTGACGGGTGCCGCCTGTGGGATAAAAAAACGGGTAAAAAGCTAGATAAAGACCGCTTTCGCCGTGACCTTGGCGGCGAAATGGAAGCGTACCAAGAAGTTGCCCGCCGTTTGGGAATATTGCCCAGCGCCGATGTGACAGAAATCGCCGACCACAAAAAGAAGGAGGGCTAAGACATGCTTGCCAAAATACATGTAACACTTAAAAACGGTGTCTTAGACCCGCAAGGCAAAGCCATCGAGCACGCCCTAAGCAATATGGGATTTGACGGCGTCGATGCTGCCCGCCAAGGCAAATATTTTGAACTGGACCTTGCGGAAACCGACCGCGAAAAAGCGATGAAAAATATCGAGGCCATGTGCCGTAAACTGATCGCCAATACAGTGATTGAAAACTACTCAATTGAGCTGGAGTAAACACTATGTATCGTAGCGGCCTGTTTTTGTTATCTGTTTATTGTGCTGTCTCGATGAATGCTCATAGTTTGGCTGATGACACACTTTCTGTTGTTTGCGGACAGCCTTACATGAAAGAAAAGATCAGAAAAGCTATTGCAGAAGATGTATACGAAATTAAGAATAATGCTATGCAGCTACTAAGTGAGGAAACAAATCCAAAGGCAAAACGGCAAGGGCATTACCAAAGAATAATGAAGCGAAGGTCTCACTATCGCATATCAGATGCTTTGAACAAAAAATGGCAATTAAATATTATGGAATTTTCGGGAGAAGTTGCAGGTGTATATGACCGCAAAGGCGAAATGATCTATCAGTTGAAAATCATTAAGAAACATCTGTCTTCTAACCGTCATCCAGATGCCAATGGGATGCTTATGGAATTCAAAAATAAGAAAACCTATCCAACTGCTTACTATATGTTTGCAAAAGTCGCCCCAAATATTGGTATAATTGAGCTAGAGCCCAACAAACTTGGCGATAAAATCTTTCTCTCTGACTACAGTTTACGCGAAAACTCTACGAATAGCTTTCAAGTCGAAAAATATGTCTGTGTGCCTTATTCTACGCCTCAATAATGGAGTAAAAAATGAAATCCGCTGTCATTGTATTTCCAGGGTCTAACTGTGACCGGGATATGGCTGTTGCCATTGAAAAAATAACGGGCGTAAAACCCTTGATGGTTTGGCACCAAGACACAGATTTTGAAGCCGTTGATTTTATCGCGCTGCCCGGTGGATTTAGTTACGGTGATTACCTACGCTGCGGCGCCATGAGTGCGCGCGCCAATGTGATGAAAGAAGTGATCAAGCGCGCGAACGATGGCGTCCCAACCCTTGGGGTTTGTAACGGCTTTCAAGTTCTAACAGAAACGGGGTTGTTGCCGGGCGCCTTGATGCGTAACGCTAACCTGCATTTTGTCTGTAAGGATGTATCCCTTAATATTGCTAACTCAGCCAGCATGTTTACCAGTGATTATTCGGGCCAATCCGCAATCACCATCCCCGTTGCCCACCATGACGGCAATTATTTTGCCGACGCTGAAACGCTGGACCAACTAGAAGGGGAAGGCCGTGTGGCTTTCACATACGGTACAGACATCAACGGCAGCCAGCGCGGTATTGCTGGAATTTTGAATGCTAAGGGTACTATACTGGGCATGATGCCCCACCCAGAGCGCATGATAGGGTCCGAGCTTGGCGGCACCGACGGGTGCGGCCTTTTCACATCTGTGATGAACGCAGTCAGCTAAGGGGAACAAGATCATGAACATGCAAAACATTAAAATCACCCCCGAAATTGTCAAAGAACACGGCCTGACAGAAGCCGAATATAAGCGCATCGTTGAGGCGATGGGCCGCGAACCCAATTACACAGAACTGGGTATCTATAGCGTCATGTGGTCAGAACATTGCAGCTATAAATCAAGCCGTTTGCACTTGAAAAAGCTACCGACCGAAGCGCCTTGGGTGATTTGTGGGCCAGGTGAAAACGCTGGTGTGATTGACATTGGTGATGGTCAAGCGGCGATTTTTAAAATGGAAAGCCACAACCACCCATCCTACATTGAACCTTACCAAGGTGCGGCTACCGGTGTTGGCGGTATATTGCGTGATGTCTTTACAATGGGCGCACGTCCCGTTGCCAACATGAACGCCCTGCGTTTTGGACAGCCAAACCATCCCAAAACCCGTCACCTGCTGGCGGGTGTTGTTGAAGGCATTGGTGGTTATGGCAACTGTGTTGGCGTGCCCACCATCGGCGGTGAAACCAATTTTGACCCCTCGTATAATGGTAATATTCTGGTGAACGCTATGACTGTTGGTGTGGCGGACCAAGACAAAATCTTTTACTGCGCTGCTGCGGGTGTCGGGAACCCTGTTGTCTATGTCGGCAGTAAAACAGGCCGCGACGGCATCCACGGTGCGACAATGGCATCCACTG
>JABABO010000387.1 GCA_014238195.1 Kordiimonadaceae bacterium
ATGCGAATTTCATCCGTTGTACGAAAACGGTCATCCCTTACATCAAAGACCCCAGGTATCATTTCAAGGGCTTGACGAACATCGGCGATGGCTGCCTTCGTTTTTGTCTCATCACGGGTGCTGATCTCAAAATACACAGGCGCACCAGGGGACACCAAATCAGCGACAAACGACAGTTTTTGCGCCCCAGGAATATCACCAACAGTATCACGCCAAGCATCCATAAATTCGGGTGCTGAAAAATGTCGATTAGCGGCGCTTTTAATACGGGCTACAACATATATTTTATTGCTGGCAGCGCCACCTTCTGGGCGTGGTACACCGTCATCATCGGCAGGGTTTGTGCCGAGTATCCAATATATCCCGTACAGAGCATCACTGCCCTTCAGTGGGTCTGATTTATTAAAATAATCTGCGGTTTTTTCGGCGGCATCCATTATGCGGGATACCATCCTTTCGGTATGGCGCTGCGAGGTGGCTTCGGACAGCTCAAGTTCGACATTAATATAATCCCCTTCGACCTCTGGAAAGAAAACAAATTTCACAGTTCCATTTGAGATCAGCGTCATGCTCGCCCAAAACAGGCCAAAGGCAACAAACGCGACTGCAAGCGGTTGCCTGAGAACCATACCAAGAATGCGTCGCACTGGGCCTTCGATAAATTCCCGTAATTTGTGGGCTGCTTTGTCGCGGATCGGATCAATAAAGCGACGCGGTGAATAACGTTTTGGTTCATCATCTGTAAGGTGGGCTAAGTGCCGTGGTAATATAAAAAAGCTTTCAAGCAATGATAGAATAAGCACAAATATAACCACAAGGGCGATGGGGGCCATAAACTGACCAAACGTTCCAGGCAGGGGGATTAACGGCATAAAAGCCAATATTGTTGTGGTGACTGAAAATAACACCGGCGAAGCGACTTGCAAAATGCCTTTACGCGCTGCTTCAAGGGGCGTTGTCCCACCATCCTTACGCATAGCATGGATATTTTCGCCGACCACAATCGCGTCATCCACGACAATGCCAATCGCTAGGATGAAAGCAAACAATGTCAGCATATTAATCGACACATTGAACAGTGCCATTAATGTGAGCGCACCGATAAACGAAACCGCAACACCAAAAGCAACCCAACCTGCAATGCGGATATCGAGAAAAAGCATCAACAACAGCCCAACCAGAATAAGTCCTAAAATAGCGTTTTCGCTGAGTAAGCTGATACGATCTTCTAGCGGCGTCGATTCGTCGCGCCAAAAGTCAGCATCCACACCCGCAGGTAAAACCGCTTTTATATCGTTTTTAAAGTAATCACGTACAGCGTAAGCGAGGTCTAATTGTTGTTCGTCCCCCACACGGAAAACAGTCACAAAGGCTGCAGGTTTTCCTTTGTATATCGCCCGTATAGGGCTTTCAGACAGGCCATCGTTTATTGTTGCCACATCGCCAAGGGTGATTGGTGCACCTGTCATCGAAGCCCCGATCACAATATCAGAAAATTCAGCATCACTTCTACGTTCCCCAACTGCACGAATCAGGAGTTTTTGCTGGTTTTCTTCAACGATCCCACCTGAAAGGTCCAAGCTTTGCTGGCTGATAATATTAGAAAGTTCTGGCAAAGATAAACCCATCGCTTCAAGGGCATCTTCGCTGATATTAATATCAATAAGATATTCTGGGATGCCAGAAATGCTTACTCTGGAAATTTTAGGACTGTCGGTCAGGTCAGAACGAATACGGTCCGCAACACGTTTTAAAACCACCATATCTGTATCACCGTAGATGATGAGACGAGCCGCCATAGGTTCTACTTCGATATGCGTAATCACTGGCCGTTCAGATTGCTGTGGGAAAACCGTAATGCGGTCAATTTCAGTTTGAACATCTTCCTTCATATCGCTGATTGACGCTTTATTTTGAAGCTTGACCACGACATTGCCAACGCCTGTTGCAGCTAGTGAAGTAACCTTCATTACGCCTTCTAAGCCGTCTAGGCGTTCCTCAATGGGTTTAATGATAGACGTTTCCACTTCCGCAGGGGTGGCACCTGGGTATGGGACGTTAATGGAGAGCGATTTTACAGTTACATCAGGAAACATTGTCACCTTTAAGGACTGCGATGACATAATACCTGCTGCGACAAGTGCCAGTGCAAACAAATTAGCCGCAACCCTATTTTCAAGGCAAAATTCTATAAAACGTTTCATATTTCCGCCCTTTAATGCCGCGATGCAGCTGCCAGAGCAGGGCCTGATTTAATACGAACAGCTTTGCCCTCAAATTCTTCTGAAAGTAGGGTTGTCATGACTTTTTCACCCGCAAGTGGGCTATCCGCTGTGACAAGGGCTTCCCCAACCCCGTTGTCCATCACTGTTACGATGCGTTTCATAAGCGAACCGTTATCAGTAACAATCCATAAATACTGGCCTTTTCTAATAGCACCGTATGGCACACGCCATAAAGGTTTGTCACTGACAGCATTGATTTCTATGTTTAAAAAATCATCCGCGAAAACACGGCCATAATTTTCGGCGGTAAAAACATCATCGAACTCAGCGATGACAGTTGCTGTGCGCGAGCGCATATCCACATTTGGCGAGACGCGATTAATATGCCCTTTAATTTCAAGGGACCCAACAGCACCATTGCCTGGTTTTGCTGTAACAGCGATGGGGACTTTGCCGCCAGCTATATAGGTTCGGGCAAGCGCCCGCATTTCAGAAGGCTGTAGGCTCATAGCGACCTCACCACCACGTGCATCAATTAACTCAGCGAGCTGCTGCCCAGGTGACACATAATGATCAAGGACAATATTTTCAGAAATCACACTGGCGGGAAACGGGGTGCGGATGACGGTTCGCCCTAAGACTTCCTGAGCCAGCTTTACCTGCGCACGGGCTTGCTTGACATTAGCTACAGTGGCCTTCAAACTCGCTTCTGCGGCCTCAAACCCAGCTTCAGACACGTTTCCTTGCGCAAGTAAGTTTTTAGCGCGTTTAAAGGATGACCGGGCTTGCACATGCTGGGCCAGTGCTGTCGCAAGCCCTGCCTCTGCCTTTGCGACATCCACTTCATAGGCAATCGGATTAATTTTTAAAATGATATTACCAGCTTCTAGTAAATTACCTGCTTTTATTTTTGGGTTTACATAAATTATTTTGCCTGCGACTTCACCCATTACTCGCAGAATGTTTTGTGGTTTTAAGCGACCATTCGCCTCAAGGCGATACTTATATTCAGGGGATGTGACAGTGATCACGTCAACAAGATCAGCTTTTTGCGCCACAGTAGGGGTTTTCGCTGAGTCACCTGCTGCATGTTCCCCGCCGCTCGCGACCATAAGTAACCCTAAAATAAATATACCAATCCCGCTCAGCAAAGGGATTCGCTCCATTACGGAAGTCTTTAGTTTACTCATCATTCTCATCACCTATTATGCGTGTACAGTCATTTCACAGATCATAGTCTGATTGATATTAGCTAGGCACATTGGTATTTTCAAACAAAAATACCAATAATAGTAA
>JABABO010000296.1 GCA_014238195.1 Kordiimonadaceae bacterium
CGCGCAGTAACCCAACCATCGCGTCCATGTTATCGGCGGTAATCTTAGGGTCAATGCCCCGCAGTCCATCATTGCCGCCAAATTCCAAAATCACCAGATCAGGCCTGCCGTTTTTAATCGGCGAGAGCGACCATTCTAGCCTTGACCGCCCGCCAGTTGTTGTGTCGCCAGATACACCCGCGTTGATGACTTTAACTGGCGTATCCATGCGATCATTTAAAAATGCTTGCAGTTGCCCGACAAAGCCATCACCCGACCCCAAACCATAGCCAGCGGTTAAGCTGTCCCCAAGCGCAAGGATGGTGATAGGCTCAGCGGTGTTTTGGTCATCACCGTCCGTCGCAAATATTGCTGTATTCACCGCAAACACAGTGCATAAAACAGCAGTCAGATATAGAAATGGTTTAAATTTGGCGGATGTCTTGACAATCACTATTACTATCCTCACATATCACGGATTGATATAAAACCATATATAAGGGTACGATGCTGTATATCAAGCGTAAGGCCATATTTTGTTTTAAACCTGTTAACAAAATATACGTAACATAAAATAAAAAGAATTTAAGCAGCGAGGGATTAGGTTATGCAGCACTCAGAAAACATCATTACGCTAGCGGGCGTATCTCTGACGCTTTCGTCGGGTGCAGGACCGGTGAATATCCTGCACGACATCAACTTTAGCATTAAAGCGGGTGAAAGCGTTGGCATTGTAGGCCCATCTGGTAGTGGTAAATCATCTTTAATGAGCTTGATGACAGGGCTGGAGCAACCAACAAGCGGTACCATACATGTTGATGGCTTGTCGCTTGGCGATGCAGACGAAGACGCGCTGGCCCGTCACCGTTTGTCACGCATTGGCATTGTGATGCAGGCGTTTCACTTGATCCCCACGATGACGGCGCTTGAAAACGTCGCAGTCCCCATGGAACTTGCAGGTATCAATGATGCGTTTGACCGTGCGGCAAAAGAACTGGAACTTGTGGGCCTTGCCCACCGTATGGACCATTATCCAGCGCAGCTTTCGGGGGGTGAACAGCAACGTGTGGCGCTGGCCCGTGCCTTAGCCGTTGAACCGTCCCTTCTGTTTGGCGACGAACCCACGGGGAACCTAGACGGTACAACAGGCCGTGCGATCATTGATCTGATTTTTGACTTAGCCAGTAGGCGGAACTCAACGCTTATTCTAATCACCCATGACCCCGCGCTGGCTGATCGCTGTGACCGTGTTATATCCATGGGGGATGGTTATATCATTGATGATACGGGGGATACACAATCTGTTACAGCCCGTGACCTTCCTAACTTGAAAGCAGATGTAGGATGATCAGTCGCAATGTATCTTTGCCTGTATCGCTGCGGTTTGCTGTGCGGGAACTGCGCGGCGGTTTAAGTGGCTTTCGCATTTTTATGGCGTGTCTTATATTGGGGGTTGCTGCCATTGCCGCTGTTGGGTCTTTAACATCGGCGATCAATGAAGGCTTGGCCCGTGAAGGGCAGTCTATTTTAGGCGGCGATATTGAAATCAGTCGCTTTCAAAAGGAAATACCGACCGAGACCTTAGCTTGGCTTGAGGAAAATGGCACCATATCCAAATCGACACGGATGCGCACGATGGTCCGTACCGAAGCAAACGGCAGTGTCCCAAAATCAGCGTTGGTTGAAATGCGCAGCGTGGATGAACTGTATCCCCTGTATGGTGATTTTATCACCACCCCTGCCATAGACAACCATAGCTTGCTAGAAAAGCGCGGCGATGTTTGGGGGATTGCCATTGATCCAATGTTGGCAGACCGCTTAGGGGTTGTAGTCGGGGACACATTGCTGGTTGGGGCCCTAAAAACCGAGGTTCGCGCCCTTGTTAATAGCGAGCCTGATAAAGCTAATCTTGGTTTTCAG
>JABABO010000336.1 GCA_014238195.1 Kordiimonadaceae bacterium
CAATAAGGCGACTTTCGCCATTGCCATAGGGCCAGTGCCAACAATCAGGATATGCTGTTTTTCAGCGGTTAGAAAAACCGGAATGTTGCTTGCGGCGTTAGCCTCATTTGCCTCAACAATAATCGAGGATGGGGTGCGTGTCGTATCTAAGGGTGTCACCGAATGTCTCCTGTCCTTGCTTATACAGTATTATAAAAGCAAAACTAATTTGTTATGGACAGTATGTAGGGGATGCTCCCTAGAATTACAAGCAAGTCTTTTTTGACCATCAATATAGATTTATATTCTATAATCCTAACTTAAATGCACATTAAATGAATTTAAAATCTAATAATTTTTATATATAGAAATTTTATACTATTTTAAAATTAAGGAATAGAAAGCATAACTATTGATTATAGCCTTATTAAAACCAAATGTTTACGCTGCCTATGCTTAGATTTTCTAATCTGAACTCGATCCTCAACACAGGTGTATTATTTTCAACAGAGGTGCATCATAAGGGCGTTAAATCTTTATGATGCAAATAGTCTGGACGCTCAGTGTTCGTATAAGCATTGCGTACTGGATTAGCGATGAGTGAAAAAATGGTGCGCTTCCACGGTGATACGTTCGCGGGGGAGCAATGAAGTGTCGTATCGTAAAACAACAAAGCAGTGCCTTTACGGCCAGTTGCTGCGACAATCTGCTGGTCTGGGTTAATTTGACCAGCCTTTTTAACCTGTGCACTAATGACCTGATCATCAACGGCCCAAACGGCATAGGACGTGGTATAATCGTCATAATAAACGGGATGCTGCGCATAGCCATCCGTGCCAGACCTGTGCGATCCTGGAATCAAATGTATGGGTCCATTAAACGGCCCGATGTCATCAAGAAAAACATGAAAGCTCAGTGCAAGCGGTTCTGGCACACCGTCCTTAATATGATGATTGCCAAAATCATAGTGCCACTGCCAGACATCGTTTGTAAGCGGTGCCTTGCTGTTGACCTTTGTTTGCTGGATATAGATCGGCTCCTGCCTGATCTGCTGTAGTGGCTCCACAATACGCGGGTCGTGGACAAATTTTTCAAATAATTTGTCCCGTTGATGCACAGCCATAACCATGCGAACCTCGTTCGAATTTTTTTCTAAGATATTTTCAGGGCAAGTTTCGTCTTTTAAAATCTGCAATCGGTCGTTTAGGGCCTCGATCTCCTCAACCGAAAAAAGGTCAGGCATGATCAAAAAACCATCGCGTTGCAAAATTTGGATATCAGCATCTGATAACATCATTTAAGGGCCTCCAATAAACATCCAACCTTTGATAAAGGGAAACAGGCTTAAGTTTAAATCCGATTGTTGGGATTTTAATAGTTAGTTAAAAATATATGAAAGCCCCTGCATTTGCAATCAAAAGCGATCTTTTCGGGCGCGGGTTTCAGCAAAAATATCCGTGTATTTTGCCCCGACCATGCCTAGGGTTTCTTGCAGCTCCTGGCTCATGGGGCGCAGGAACGGATTGGCGGCTTTTTCTTGGCCCAAAAGGGACGGCACCGTGGGCTTGCCAGCGGCGCGCAGTGCTTCAATATCTGATATGCGGGCCTGCAACACTTGGTTTTCAGGTTCCAATGTTACTGCGCA
>JABABO010000284.1 GCA_014238195.1 Kordiimonadaceae bacterium
CCATCGCCGTTGCCAACCACCACATAGGTTTCACCGACGTCACTGTTCGCACCTAGCGCACCAATGATAATATCATCATTGCCATCGCCGTTAATGTCACCAGCCCCCGTGACAGAAAAGCCAGTATTATCATTCGTATCAATACCCCGCAGGGTAAAGCCGTTGTCGCCGTCCAGGTTGGATAGCTCAATCGTCGCATTAAAACCCACAGTGCTGCCAAAGACCACATAGGCCGCCCCAGCATCATCGTTACTGCCCTGATCAGTATTGGGCGCACCGATAATAATATCATCGATGCCATCACCATTAACGTCCCCCACATTGGCGACAGACCGACCACTTTCACCACCCGTAGCAGCACCGTTCAGGGTAAAGCCATTGATGCCGCTCAAGCTGGCGAGTTCATAGACGGACACATAGCCTGTGATTTCTGTCACTTCATCAATATCTGCAAGCCCATCATCGGTCACTGTGATGGTAAGGTCTAAGGTGTTGGTTTCAGCACTGCCGCCAATCTCAGTGGCCGTAACCGTCAAGTTATAAACATTGTTCCCACCATCATCATTGGCGGTCTCATAATTCGGTGTACCGACAAAGTTCAGCTCTCCCGTATCGCTGGTGATGGTGAAATCACTGTGATCTCCACTGATGCTGCCAATAGTATACGTCAGACCCGTATCATAGGCAGCGCTATTCAAGCTCGCCTGAATATTCAGCACAATGCCAATATGGTCTTCTTCAACAGTTAAGGATGGTGTATTACTAAATGTTATTGTCATATGTTTGCTCGGATATGTTTAGGGCTATGATATATTCAAGGTTCAGGTGCAATTAGATAAAAATAATCATGACTGCTACCTTATACTCAATCTAATTTAATATAATATAAACTTAAACTAAATTATAAAGCCTATCATAGCAAGCATATTCAACCCAGTGTGACGGTTCATGTCACACATGCAATTTTCACCACCGCAGATACACCTAGCGGCTAATATTATATTATATTATCACCCTAAAATTGTGGTGATGAAACACAACACCCTTGAACCAGCGCCTTATTCAGCTTGGGTTGGTGAGGGACGCCCAGGTCTGCGTAGAAGCTTTTCAACGATAAACCGCTTCACCGCCTGCTTAGCGATCCCCGCCCAGCGGCTAAAGTCATCACCAATCGCATACATCGATGGCACCAGCATTAGTGTGATAAAGAAAGCAATGAAGACACCAAAAACAAGGGCAATTACAATGGGTTGTAAGAATGCCGCTTGAATGGATTTTTCCATCATCATCGGGGTTAGGCCAATCATTGTGGTGATTGTGGTCAGCAAAATTGGTCGAAACCGCACAACACCTGCTTCAACCATGGCGTCTAATGCTGGCATGCCGCGCTCCCGCAGTCGGTTACAATAATCAACCAGTACAAGGTTGTCGTTCACCACAACCCCAATCGCCGCCGCAACACCAAAGTAGCTGAAAATATTCATCGCAGTACCCGTCACCATATGCCCGAAAATAGCCCCAACAACCGCAAAAGGCATCGCCACCATAATCAGCATCGGCTGATAATAACTGCGGAATGCGATGGCGAGGGTTGCATACATGATGAACAGCGCCATGATGTACAGGCCTGTGATCTCCGCTAAAAACTCAGCTTGGCCTTCGGCTTGTCCAATGGGGCCGTGTTGCAGGCCTGGGTATTTTTCAACCCAATCTGGATAGAAGCTTTCTTCCAAGTCTTTGGTAATATCGTCACGCTGTTCGCCTGTCAGTTGGGCGCTAATACGGGCCGAACGGCGGCGATTATAACGGCGAATTTCCTTAATCCCTGGGGCATATTCCATATCTGTAATCGCCATCAAAGGCACTTCACGCCCATCGTTTGTGCGTATGCGGAATGTGCTGAGGCTATCAATATTATAACGCTCATCCTTTGGATAACGCACCATCACACGCACATCCTGACCAGACCGCGGCAGGCGTTGTACCTCCAGCCCATAATAGGCTTGGCGCACTTGGCTGGTGACATCATTGAGTGTCAGGCCCAATTTTTCGGTCCCAGGTTTCAAGGACAAACGAATTTCTTCACCGGCTGTTTGCAAGTCATCATATGCCACGCGCACGGCGTCATAGGTCCGTAGTTTTTCCTTTAATTCATGGGACGCTTGACGCAAGACTTCTAGGTCTGTGTGGCGAACGGATAGCTCAAAACCTGGGCTATCATTGTCATCAAGCTGATAATTAACCGTGACAGACTGTGCGTCAGGAATTTCGCCGATCAGCTCATTTAACCGCAGTGCGATTGTTTTCGATGAAATATTATTACGGTCATCCGGGGACGCTAGGGCCAGGATAGCAATCACGCTATCACGCCTTGACCGCGTATACCAATTTTCAATCAGCTTTTTACCTTCGCCGAGCTCAGCGTTCATTTCTTCGTTCAAGGCCACCTGAGCCGTTTGCACATGGGCCAAGATTTCTTCGGCGCGGCTATAAGGTGTCCCGTCAGGCAGGGCAATATTGACATACACTTGATCCCCTTCGATCTCAGGGTCAAAAGAAAACTTAACAAAATTGCCCATAACGCCGCCAAAGCCGACAATCAGCACCGAAATAAAGATGGCAAAGGTCAGATAACGGCGACGGACAGCCCACTGACCAATGGGGCGATAATAACGGTGCGCCACCATTATAATACTGTCAGCGATACGCTTTTGGAATTGGCTAAAACGCCCCATGTTTTCGCGGGGTTTCATATTATTCAGGTGCGCTGGTAATATCAACAGCGATTCAATAAGTGAAAAACTAAGCGCTGTCACAACCACCATAGTAATTTGACGGGTAAATTCTGTTTGCGGCCCTGTCAGGAACAGCCAAGGCATAAAAGCAATGATCGTTGTTAAAACCGCAAAAATTACTGGCTTGGCAACGAGCTGAGTGCCTAAAACAGCTGCGGTTAAGCCGCCGCCGGTTTTTTGGCTTTCGCTGTGGATGCTTTCGCCAACAACAATGGCATCATCGACAACAATACC
>JABABO010000389.1 GCA_014238195.1 Kordiimonadaceae bacterium
AAATTATATCGATACTTACGAATACTGTCCCAAGCGCCATAAACCAAAAGCAAAGGACAGGTTTCAAGTTATCTTTCTTCACAACAAATATGTTTAGCTTTTTAGAAAGCCGAGTTTAATTTCTTAATGTCTATTAGGAGTACAGTGATATTGCTCAAAAGACAATAGGTTTTAAATCGTTGAATTTATTCTAAAAAATCGAATTAACTTGATATTAGTTAATATGAGAAGTTAGTAAAACAACTTCATCGGGATGAGTAAATCCTAATTTGATGCGTACTTGTTGTTCAAGCATGTCAGGATCAACAGCATTTGATTGCATCGCTGTAATTCTGCGCTCAAGGAATAAACGATCATCGCGGACATCAGCCGCGATTGTTACTAATTCAATTTCTTGGGCCTTTAATTGTTGAAGACTGCTTAAAGAATTGTCGCCTTGAAAGGTATGATATGTAAAATAAGTCGCCAGAAAAAGGCCAAAGAAAAGCCATAGAGCAGCGAACCAGCCCTGCCCCAATATTTTTGATATAGTATATTTGCGTCCCATAAACGAATCATCACACGAACGAATCGCAGAATCAAGAATAAAATGATGTGATTCGAAAGAAATATGTTAGCGCAGAATAGATCGCCCTGCGTAAACCGCCACAGAACCAAGTTCTTCCTCGATTCGGATTAATTGGTTATATTTTGCCAAACGATCCGAGCGGGCTAATGACCCTGTTTTGATCTGACCACGATTCATCGCAACAGCCAAGTCAGCGATTGTAGCATCTTCGGTTTCACCGCTACGGTGGGACATAACCGATGTGTAACGCGCACGGTGCGCCATTTCCACGGCTTCCATTGTTTCTGAAAGAGTACCGATTTGATTGACTTTAACAAGAATACTATTCGCGACACCCTGCTTGATACCGTCGGCTAGTCGAACAGGATTAGTTACAAATAAATCATCGCCAACAAGTTGACACTTGTCACCAATTTTATCAGTGAGCATTTTCCAACCATCCCAATCATCTTCACCCATACCGTCTTCGATGGATAATATGGGGTAGCGAGCGACCAGATCAGCATAATAATCTACAAGTTCTGCACTCGTAAGTGTACGTCCTTCGCCGGCTAGAACATATTTACCATCTTTGTAAAATTCAGTGGATGCGGCATCAAGTGCTAGATAAACATCCTCACCTGGTTTGTAACCTGCACTTTCAATCGCTTCCATAATAAAATCCAGCGCATCAACAGTACCGTTCAGATTTGGGGCAAAACCCCCTTCATCGCCAACAGCTGTATTATGGCCCGCTTTGTGAAGTTTGTCTTTTAGCTCATGAAAGATTTCAGCCCCGATGCGGATAGCGTCTGCAACACTATCTGCATTCACAGGCATAATCATAAATTCTTGTATATCGATGGGGTTATCTGCGTGCTCGCCCCCGTTAATGATATTCATCATAGGAACTGGTAAAATATGAGCTGACGGCCCCCCTAAATAACGATAAAGTGGCAGGCCACAGCTTTCAGCCGAGGCTTTTGCAAGGGCAAGTGAGACCCCTAAAATAGCATTCGCCCCCAAACGGCCTTTGTTAGTGGTGCCATCTAGGTCTTGCATAACGCTATCTAAAGCCAGTTGATCCTCACTATCTAGCTCTATTAAAGCATCATATATTTCATTGTTCACAGCTTCCACAGCTTTTAGAACACCTTTACCGCGGTAACGCCCGCCCCCATCACGCAATTCCACAGCTTCATGTGCCCCTGTTGAAGCACCGCTTGGAACAGCAGCACGGCCAAATGCCCCGTCTTCTAGGGTAACATCAACTTCGACGGTTGGATTGCCACGACTATCTAAAATTTCGCGGGCGTGAATATCAATTATAGCGCTCATGGAGGATCACTTTCATAAAGCATTTAGTGTTTAAGACGATAAGTTATTTATGAATTTGATAAACTAACCTTGCTTTTGCAGCAAGCTTTAACATGGTTAAAATGCAGAATTAAAATACTGCAAAGCACAAGACTGCTAGGCATATTGACAGATTGGTAAACACACTGCTTAACAAATAGGCTGTTAAAGATTCATATTATCTTCTAGCAAATACATTAAATCGCGAATACGACGTTTAAACACTGGTGGTATATCTTGACCAATAGATTTCTGATTGAGGCTAATAGCTTGCTGGATTTCAGACAGCGCCATGCGTTTTGCGGTAAACTCTTGCCGTGAGCGTTGCGGCTGATGTTGAAAGCGCACAAAAGCTTCGGTCAGCAATGCGTCAAGCTGTGGAACCGACCACAAGGCAAACTGTTCGGCATAAGTCCGCAAGTCTTCAAGTTCTTCGTTCAATTGCCGCCATGTTTTTGTATCCGCATTCAAGCTGATTTCACGGGCTTTGATTTGCAAGGTTGTTTCTTTTGAACGCTTGCCCTGTGTGTAAGATAAATCCTGCGCTGATTGATAGAAAGATTTTGCCGCTTGGCTGTTTTTAACACTGCTAGCGGCATCACCCGCTTCAACGAACAAATTCATCATGTGTGCAGGGCTATTATACGCTTGATGTAACTCGATTGTGGTTTTCCATGCATCAACCACCCGTGACTTGTCCCGTGTTGCTGTCAAGGCACGCGCCCTTAAAAGCGAAAACACACCTGCCTTTGGGTGAGATTTTCCTTGCCGCTCAGCAAAGACCAACCATGTATTTTCAATTTTGCGGGCCTGCGATTTTAAGTGTTCTGGTGGTGATGAAATACTGATTTTTGCTAATAGTTCGTTCGTAGACTGTAAGCTTTCATTGTCCAGTTCATCTTTGCGTGCTTTGTCTGTAGCGGCTTTTGCTAAAGCGCGGGCTTCTGCCTTTGCGCGTTTCTCTGCAAGCCGTTCTGCTTTTTGCATGTCCGCCTGTGGATTAGTGTCTGGATTAGTTTCTGGTTTAGTTTCTGCAGCAATAACCATTTGATTAGCGGGTTCCAGCAGCCCAAAACTAACACATATGACTAGCACAAATATTTTTAATGATTGCATCGCCTTTGCCTTTATCATGCATGACCTTGAACGGTAAATTTTACCGAACATCACCCTAATATTCAGTTAAATGCAAAAAAGGGGCCGTTTTAACCCCTTTGGCAATGATAGGCTTTATGAATAATACTTTAAACCATGCGGCTTTGATTAAGGGAGGCCTCGATAAAGCTAGCAAATAAAGGATGTGGTTCAAATGGCCTTGATTTTAGCTCAGGATGGAACTGCACCCCGATAAACCAAGGGTGATCGGGGATTTCAATAATTTCTGGCAAACTACCGTCGGGCGACATGCCTGAAAAAGAAACCCCTGCGGTTTCTAAGGCTTCGACATATCCCACGTTGACTTCATAGCGGTGCCTGTGACGCTCGGATATATCTGTCGTGCCATAAATTTCAGCAACCTTAGAGCCATCCTTGAGCTTGGCAGGATAGGCCCCAAGTCGCATCGTTCCACCCAAATCGGTTTCTGATGTGCGTTTTTCAACACCACCATCTTCGCGGGTCCATTCGGTAATTAAACCAACAACAGGATTATCAAGGTCATCAAATTCACTGGACCCAGCACTGTTGAACTTAGCTAAATTACGTGCCGCTTCAACAGTTGCCATTTGCATACCCAGACAAATGCCAAAATAAGGTACATTATTTTCACGGGCAAATTTTGCTGCAGCAATTTTACCTTCAGTGCCACGTTTTCCAAAGCCGCCTGGTACCAAAATGCCATTGACCCCTTCTAGGCGGTCTATCGCATCAGGTTTTTCAAAGGTATCAGATTCGATCCACTCTATTTTTACTTTGGCCCGATTGGCAATACCTCCATGCACTAAAGCTTCCGAAAGTGATTTATAAGCATCAGGCAAGACGGTATATTTGCCAACCACAGCAATCTTAACTTCGCCTTCTGGGTTTTTAATGCGGTCGACAATATCTTCCCACTGTGTCAAATCAGGCTTATCGCTGTGCACCAAGCCAAAAGCCTTAAGAACTTCTTCATCTAGCCCAGCCTTGTGATATGAAATAGGCACTTCATAGATTGATTTCGCATCCAACGCTGGAACAACGGCTGATTCTGGTACATTGCAGAACAAGCCAATTTTGCGGCGCTCGCTATCGGGAATAGGATGTTCAGCACGGCAAACCAAAATATCGGGCTGAATACCAATTGAGCGCAGTTCCTTTACGCTATGTTGAGTGGGTTTGGTTTTTAATTCACCCGCAGCCGCAATAAAGGGCACAAAAGTTAAATGGCAAAATATCGACCGTCCGCGTCCAAGTTCGATAGACAATTGTCGAATGGCTTCCATAAAGGGCATGGCTTCAATATCGCCTGCTGTCCCGCCAATTTCACACAACATAAAATCAATGCCATCTTGGTCAGCCAGTACAAAGTCCTTAATGGCATCTGTGACATGCGGTATGACCTGAACTGTACCCCCTAAGTAATCACCCCGACGTTCGCGCTGAATAATCTGGCTATAGATGCGACCACTTGTAACATTATCGCTCTGGCGTGATGAAACCCCAGTAAAGCGTTCATAATGTCCTAAGTCTAGGTCAGTTTCAGCCCCATCATCAGTGACATAGCATTCACCATGTTGCAGCGGGCTCATGGTGCCTGGGTCAACATTTAAATATGGGTCAAGTTTGCGCAAACGTACACTATAGCCTCGTGCCTGTAACAATGCGCCGAGCGAAGCCGATAGCAAGCCTTTACCAAGCGAACTAACCACACCACCAGTAATAAAAATAAAGCGTGTCATGGGCCCTCACTCTATTCAAAAAATTATAATTTTCTATGCTTATTTAGAAAAAGCATAGATTTTAATAATTTATTCTAACTATTAAATCGCAGTTTTTGACAACTTATTCATATCTCGCCATAAAAAAAGGGGCCGCAAAGCCCCCGATTTTGCATTCAGCGACTATCCATCATCTGGCAAACTTGGCAGCTCAGGAAGTTGGCTTCCCCCTTCTTCCTGTTGTTGCTCGATGGCTGCATCAATAATTGATGTATCGCTTTTCTTATTAGAGGCATACCAGCCAAGCGCCAACGAGTTTGCAAGAAAAATCACCGCAAGCCATTTTGTGGTTTTTGTTAAGACATCACCAGCGCCGCGTGCAGTCATTAAGCCCGCTGGACCACCACCAATGCCAAGCGCACCACCTTCAGAACGCTGCAATAAAATAACAGCAACCATCGCAATCGCGACAATTAAGTGAATGCTGAGTAATATGGCTTCCATCGACTGTCCCTAGTTTTGTCCTGCAGTTTGCTTTTAGTCTTAAGCAAGCTTGCGGGTAATCCATCAAAGCGCGCCTTTTAGACTATAATGCCCCCAGTTGCCAAGGATAATCTTTAAGATGCCAAGGATAATCTTTAAGAATTTTAGCAGAGTGGCTTTTATGATGCGCGCTTATCGGTAAGCATCAATGATACCATTAAAGTCTTCTGCCTTTAGGCTTGCGCCACCAACCAATGCCCCATTAACATTGCTGGCAGACATCAGCTCCTTCGCATTTGCTGGTTTTACCGACCCACCGTATAAAATACTAAAGCCATTCGCTGCTTGACCAAACTGTTCAATAAGCGTTGCCCTAATACTATCATGCATATCCGCAACATCCTTTACAGTTGGCGTACGTCCTGTACCAATAGCCCACACGGGTTCATAGGCTATCACCGTATTTTCTGGTGTCGCACTATCCGGAACAGAGGCAATTATCTGACCAGTAACAACCGCTTCTGCTTTGCTGGCATCACGCTCGCTTTCTGTTTCGCCGACACATACAATGGATATAAGCCCTGCTTCATGTACGGCAGCTGCTTTGGCATGAACCTGTTCGCTTGTCTCAGTATGATCGGCGCGGCGTTCGGAATGCCCAACAATCACATGGCTTGCCCCTACGTCTGCAAGCTGATTGGCTGAAACATCCCCAGTGTGCGCGCCTGATGCATGAGCATGACAGTCCTGTGCGCCAATCATAACATTTGTTCCCTTTGTGCGCTCAGCAAATGCAGCAATATATATGAAAGACGGACAAATGAGCACATCACAGGAATGTTTGTTATCCGATGTCGCTTGCACCAAACTTTCAATTTCTTGCAAACTTGCGAGTGTTCCATGCATTTTCCAGTTACCAGCAGCTAAGGATTTGGGGGGCATCGTCAGGCTCCAAACTTATTGAAAATATATTTATGTCAATTGCGGAATGCACGATAACAAACCTATCTGTCGCTGACCAGTCAATATCGTATCTCCTGCACAAAATTTATGTTTTGCTTGTTGCAGGTACTGGAAACCCGCCCTATGATGCGCCAAACGATTTGGCAGCTTTATGCCTTTATACTCATAAGATATTGGGAGCATAGCTGATGCTACTTAAATTACGTGGTGGATTAGATCACTTCTTAGTAACAATCCTTTTAGGCGTGTTGATTGCTGCCTTTGCAATTTGGGGTGTGGGTCCTGGTATGCTTAATAGCGCTACAAACACTGTCGCCACAGTTGGCAGCACTGATGTACCCACAGCGAAATACGTTAATGCCGTACAGCGGCGGGCACAGAACCTACAACAGCAGTTTGGTGGCCAGTTTGATACGGCCCAAATCATTAATCTGATGCGGATTGATCAGCAAATATTAAATCAAATGGTTGCCGAAGCTGCTGTGAAGGAACATCGCGCCTGAGTTGTGGTTCAGCGTACCGCCGAAGGCGGTGGGCGGCCCGCGTTAGTCCGGACGCGTACCGCTTGGGCCGGGAGGGTGAAAGAGACCGAGCTGGGCGATCGAGATGTCGACCGCATCGACG
>JABABO010000390.1 GCA_014238195.1 Kordiimonadaceae bacterium
CATGTTAGCACTCTGTCTGTACGAGTGCTAACGCTGAACATTAATTGGGTTGATAAGTTTTTGAAATATCCATTTGGACTCAAGACTTATCACAAATCGATATTGGGAGATACGATATGGCACTTCGTCCGCTACATGACCGTGTATTGGTTGAGCGCATTGAAAGCGAAGCAAAAACAGCAGGTGGTATTATTCTGCCTGATACTGCACAAGAAAAACCATCCGAAGGGGAAGTTGTTGCTGTCGGTACAGGCTTAAAAGCTGAAGACGGTACAGTGACAGCGCTAGACGTAAAAGCTGGTGATAAAGTCTTGTTTGGTAAATGGTCTGGCACAGAAGTAAAAGTTGACGGTGTTGACCTGCTGATCATGAAAGAATCTGACATCATGGGCATCATCGAATAATCGATAGCCTTACCCTGTTTAAATATAAAGAATTTTTAGGAGACCTTCCATGGCTGCAAAAGAAGTCGCATTCGGCGAAGACGCACGCAAGAAAATCCTGTCTGGTGTTGATACACTGGCTAATGCTGTAAAAACTACACTTGGTCCAAAGGGCCGCAATGTTGTGCTTGATAAATCATTCGGTGCACCGCGTATAACAAAAGACGGTGTTTCTGTCGCTAAAGAGATCGAGCTGAGCGATAAGTTCGAAAATATGGGCGCTCAAATGGTAAAAGAAGTGGCATCACGCACAAATGATGTTGCCGGTGATGGTACCACAACAGCGACAGTGCTTGCTCAAGCGATTGTACGCGAAGGCATGAAATCTGTTGCTGCGGGTATGAACCCGATGGACCTAAAGCGCGGTATTGATCTTGCTACAGCGAATATTGTTAAAAACTTAAAATCCCGTACCAAAGACGTAACATCAAACGAAGAGATCGAACAAGTTGGTACTATCTCGGCTAATGGTGAAGTACAAGTTGGCAAAGATATTGCTGCGGCAATGGAAAAAGTTGGCAAAGAAGGTGTGATCACCGTTGAGGAAGCAAAAGGCCTTGAAAGCGAATTAGACGTTGTTGAAGGCATGCAGTTCGACCGTGGTTACCTGTCGCCATACTTTATCACTAACGCTGAAAAAATGACTGTGGAAATGGACAATCCTTTGATCCTTTTGCACGAAGCGAAACTTTCAAACCTTCAGCCTATGCTACCGCTTCTTGAAGCTGTTGTGCAAAGCAGCAAGCCATTGTTGATTATCGCCGAAGATATTGAAGGCGAAGCGCTTGCCACACTCGTTGTTAACAAACTTCGTGGCGGCTTGAAAATTGCTGCTGTAAAAGCCCCAGGCTTTGGTGACCGTCGCAAAGCAATGCTTGAAGACATTGCTATTCTAACAGGTGCACAAGTGGTGAGTGAAGACTTGGGTATCAAGCTTGAAAATGTTGGTATTGATATGCTGGGTACAGCCAAGCGCGTTCATATCACGAAAGAAGACACAACGGTTGTTGATGGTGTTGGGGCCGAGGACGATATTAAAGCCCGCTGCGAGCAAATTAAAGCGCAAATCGAAGTAACGACGTCTGACTATGACAAAGAAAAACTGCAAGAACGTCTTGCAAAACTTTCTGGTGGTGTTGCTGTGATTAAAGTTGGTGGTGCCACTGAAGTTGAAGTGAAAGAACGCAAAGACCGCGTTGATGATGCCCTACATGCGACACGGGCTGCTGTTGAAGAAGGTGTTGTTGCGGGTGGCGGTGCTGCGTTGTTGTATGCTACAAATGCCCTAGAAGGCACATCTGGCGAAAACGATGACCAAACAAAAGGTATCGACATTGTGCGTAAAGCTTTGCAAGCACCACTGCGCCAGATTGCTGAAAATGCAGGCGTTGACGGTGCTGTTGTTGCGGGTAAGCTGCTGGAACAAGACAATGAAAACTTCGGTTTTGATGCCCAAAACGAAGAATATACCGATCTTGTTGCTAAAGGTATCATCGACCCAACTAAAGTTGTGCGTACTGCCCTGCAAGATGCGGCTTCTATCGCTGGCTTGATGATCACAACCGAAGCAATGGTTGCTGAAATTCCAAGTGAAACACCGCCAGCAATGCCAGGCGGCGGCGGGATGCCTGATATGGGTGGTATGGGTTTCTAAACCATTATCCGAATAAAAATTGCTAGTCTTTGTGTTAGCAACTTTAATTTTATAAACCCCAGTGTAATAACCCCAGTGTAATAACCTCAGTGTTCGCACTGGGGTTTTCTCATGCTGGTATAAACCTTTGTAAATCAAGGCAATGAAATAAAGCAGCTATTATAAGATTATTTTAAGACTTTCAGCCCTATTGTATGCAAAAGAAACATTAGGGTTAATTTTATGAAGCGTCTTATCACTTATGTCCAAAACTGGAAAATAGCTTATCGCATTTCATTACTTGCGGGTGTTTCTCTGGTAGGGCTCGTTCTAATCTTGGTAACCATGTCCGCATCGCTTAATTCAGTGGCGAATATGCGCGAAACAGCTTTTAGCTTTCGTAATACAAGCAAACTGGTGCAAGAGCTTGAATTTGAATCGATACAAATCCGTAGATATGAAAAAGATTTTTTGATAAGCAAAGATGTAAGGCACTTAGAGCTTTATAATGATGAATACGACAAAGCTATCGACCTGTTAGCAGAGATTAGTTCTAAAACAGATAATGAGGTTATTAAAAGTGCCGCGCGTGAAATGTCGTCTATTTTGCCCAGACATAAAAAGCAATTTCAAAAAGTTGTGGCCATAAGCACTGAGCTTGGATTAGATGAAACACTTGGCCTGCAAGGGTCGCTGCGCATCTCAGTTAGAAAAATTGAAGACTTATTAAAACAGAACTCCAGCGATAAGTTGCAAGTAAAAATGTTGATGATGCGCCGACATGAAAAAGACTATATCATGCGCGTTCAGGATAAATATATTGACCGTATTGACGACCGGGCCGCAGAATTTCGTGATATTCTAACCCAAACGCGGTTTTCAAGCGGTCTCAAAGCGCAGATTGATGGGCTTCTTACTGAATATCTCATGCATTTTAAAAACTATTCTGAGGTGCGCAGTACGGAAGCAGAACAAGTGCGAGCTTTAGGGACTATCTACTCCGAAACCACAAAATATTTCGATACAATGTTGAAGCTTTCACAAGGGCTAACGAGCGCGGCGCTTAAAGAAGTCGATAGTGAAGTGTCTACAGCAATTACTATGCAGCTTACGATTATTGTCAGCATTATTTTGCTAACGGTGATCATGAGCTATCTGGCAATTGTTACAATCGTGAGGCCTGTCCAGCAGTTAGAAGGCTCGCTTGATGAAATATCGCAGGGCAATTATGAAGCTGATGTGCAAGGCACTGAGTATAATGATGAATTAGGACGGGTATCACGGGTGATTTTGGGGCTGCGTGATAGTGCGGCTGAGCGTGAGAAAATGGCCCAAAAAGCTGCTGAAGCTGAGCGTGAGAAATTAGATAGGGAGCGCGCAGTCCATGAAATGGAGGCCGAAGCAGAACGTCAACGCATAGAAAGCGAGCGTAAATCCACCGAAGCCCGCGAAGCCAGAACGCAAAAAATTGAGCAAACTGTTAGCCAGTTTGAAGGTCAGGTTTCAAGCATGTTATCGGAATTGGAAGCATCGGCTGATGGTATGCGCTCAACGGCAGGTGAAATGGTGGATATAGCCGAATCAACGGACCGCCAAGCCACATCTGTTGCATCGGCATCAGAAGAAATGGATCAAAACGCAACGACAATGGCTTCGGCTATTGAAGAATTTGCTGCCTCCATCGGTGAGGCGAATCAGCAGGTTTTAAATGCGCGTAATATTTCCGAGGAAGCTGTTGATGCTTCGCGTTCTGGGTCTGAGGCGATCTCAAATCTTTCTGTGTCTTCTAGGCAAATCGAAGATGTGGTTAAACTCATTTCAGATATTGCTGAGCAAACCAATTTGCTTGCCTTGAACGCCACAATCGAAGCGGCTAGGGCAGGGGAAGCGGGCAAAGGCTTTGCTGTTGTTGCCAGCGAAGTGAAATCACTCGCCAATCAAACTGCGCAAGCCACTGAGCAAATCACCAAGCAAATCACCAATATGCAATCTTTGACTAATCAAGCGGTTTCCGCCTCAGATGGGGTCGAATCTACCAATACACGCTTGAACGAAGTCATGCTTGGTTTATCAAGTGCGATTGAAGAACAACAGGCGGCAAGCAATGAAATTAGCCGAAGTGTGCAAATTACATCCGAGGGGACACGGCAAGTATCCGCCGAGATCGTTAATGTGTCTGATGGTGCTGAAAAATCGGGCCATGCCTCAACCCATGTGATGTCGGCTGCGGAAGAATTAAGTTCACTTTCAGGGCAGTTAAAGCATGAAGTTGATCAGTTCCTAGCTGAAGTACGCCGATCTTAACCCCATATCTTTCTTAATAAAAACGACCTCAATAATAAAATTTTGGTTTGTAATAAAACTGTCTTTAAATCTGCTTATACAACCCTAGAAACGAGCACTTAACATGTTTGGGTGCTTTTTAGGGGTGTAACATTTCGTCATGGAATGTTAGGCCTTTATGTTCACGTAAAAGCAACAAGGATTTGAGGGAATGTTTAAAGGAAAGACTGTTTCTAAATTGCTAGGCTTAACAGCTCTTGCAGGTATATTAGCGCTGCCAGTGCAAGCACAATCTGTTGAAGATTTGAAGGCACAGCTTGCCGCCCTAGCTGAACGCATTGAGCAGTTGGAAAAAAGCCAAGAGAAAACTGCCAAGATTAAGAAAGCTGAGCCTGCAATGGCGATCGCAACAGATGATGGCTTGTTCGAGTTTAACATACGTGGGCGTCTGTTTTCAGATGCCGCTTGGGTTTCTGATGGCGATGACAGTATGGATGTAAAATCGACCGAATTTCGCACCGCTCGCTTAGGTGTTGAAGGCAAAGCTTGGGAAAATGTGAAATATAAATTCGAAGCTGATTTTGCTGATAATGAAGTCGATATGAAAGACGCTTACGTTCAGTATAAAAGCGAGGCGGGTAGCTGGACTTTTGGTCAATTTAAAACCCCTAATTCCCTTGAGGAACAAACATCTTCGCGTCATATAACCTTCATGGAACGTTCTTCATTTACAGATGCCTTTGGTCTGGCACGGATGATGGGAATTGGTTTTGGCAATGGCGGCGATAATTGGACATTTAAGGCAGGCGTCTTTCGCGGTGGTAACAATGTTGACGCAGAAGACGAGGGGGAAACATTTGCGGCCCGTGGTACATACGGTGCAAAAACTGATAATGGCTGTCTC
>JABABO010000137.1 GCA_014238195.1 Kordiimonadaceae bacterium
ATCGTCATTGGACCGAGCAATTTCAACCCTGGATGTGGCGCTTGCAGCCGGTGAAGCCGTATCTGATCTTCTTATCGAAATGAAAGAAAAGGCAGTATCTGCAAAAGATGCAGGCCTTGATACGTCTTCAAAACTTTCACTGCAAGATGATTTTGCCCAACTGCGGGATCAAATTGACAGCATTGTTAACAATGCTGAATTCAATGGGATCAATGCCGTTGGGGGTGCTAGTCCTGTGGATATTACGGCTATTGTTGATGAAACTGGCGGATCAAGTATCTCTATTTCAGCTCAAAACCTAACTCTAGCAGGGTCTATCATCGAAATTGACGCAACGAGTTCTATTTCTTCGTCGTCATCGGCAGGCACTGTTGTGTCCGAACTTGAAAATTCCATCACCAATGTAAACCAAGCTCTTTCAAAAATGGGTGCAGGCTCCAACCGCCTTGCCTTGCAGAAAGAATTCTCAGCTAAATTACAAGACAGCTTTGAAATTGGTATTGGTAATTTGGTCGATGCAGATATGGCTAAAGTTTCAGCGAATTTGCAGTCATTGCAAGTGAAACAGCAACTTGGCTTACAAGCACTCAGTATCGCCAATCAGGCACCAGCTGCGATCAACAGCTTGTTCCAGTAAAATATTTTTGGGTGGCTTGCGAGCCATCCAAACACCTGAACCATTACAGCTATAAATGGCCCCTTGCTAGGCGGCACAATCTGCCCTATCCTCCAAAATACTAGGCAAATTTTACCTCCATCGGCAAATTTTACCGCGTGGAAAGCAAATTAACTCAGGGGATATTTCATAATATAATGAAATAAATCATAGACTTACAACATAACACACCTTAAAGGTTTATTTGGCCTAACTATTGCATCACTATTACTGAGACAAAAAGTCTCACGGACAAAATGTCCTATAAATAACTCCAAAAAGGAGAGCTAAAATGGCTTTTTCGGTAAATACCAATGCAGGTGCATTCCTTGCGCTGCAAAACCTTACTAAATCCTCTATGGATTTAAATACAACACAAAACCGTATTAATACTGGCTTGAAAGTGTCCTCTTCCAAGGATAATGCTGCTGTATTTGCGATTGCACAATCTTTGCGGTCAGATGTTTCTGGCCTGAGTGCTGTGCAAAGCTCACTTGACCGAGCGCTATCATCTGTTGATGTGGCGATTGCTGCTGGTGAAGCGGTGTCTGATCTGTTAATCGAAATGAAGGAAAAGGCAGTGTCTGCCAAAGATGCAGGCTTGGACACAGCGTCCAAAATTTCACTGCAAGACGACTTTTCCCAGCTTCGTGATCAGATTACATCGATCATTGATAACGCTGAATTTAATGGCATTAATGCTGTGAATTCCAGCGCTGATGACATATCGGCAATTGTTGATGATACGGGCTCTAGTACGATCTCCATTTCTTCACAAAACCTCTCCCTTGGTGGGTCAATCGTGACTGTATCAGCGAGCCAGAGCATTTCTAGCACCACATCTGCGGGCGCGGCTGTAACAGCGATTGAAAATTCAATCACCACTGTTAACACGGCGCTGTCTAAACTGGGTGCAGGGGCAACACGCTTGGAACTACAAAAAGAGTTCTCAGGTAAACTCAGTGATGTGATTGAAGTGGGTATCGGTAATTTGGTTGACGCTGATATGGCAAAAGAATCTGCGAACTTGCAAAGCCTGCAAGTGAAACAGCAACTTGGCCTGCAAGCGTTATCTATCGCTAACCAAGCGCCTTCAACTGTTTTGGGTCTATTCCGTTAAGAATAGTGCGCTTACGGGTAAGCTGGTTCGCCAGCTTACCACCCCAACAACACAAGAAGGACATAAGGAGACGTGATTGGAAGTAACCATGACAGATATAGCAAACACAAGCAGCTTAGCCCAAATTGTAAATTTGCGCCCCGTTGCAAGCACAGACAAAAAGACGGTGTTAAAAAGTACCGACAATGTTTCTAGCACACCTGTTCCCCCAGCAGATGACGGCGCGATCACCCGTCACAAGCAAGAACGGGAGGAAATTCAAGCCAAACGTGATGCTTTGGAAAGGCAAGACCCCTTGCTAAAAGCCGCCGAAAAGCTTGAAGCACTGATCCCTGAGACAGAACTGGCACCCAACACCCGTTTACGGATCAATAAAGATGACGAGTCTGGACGTTTCGTTTATCAGAATATCGATTCAGAATCTGGCGAAGTGATCAAACAGTTCCCGCCTGAGCAAATTCTTGAATTCCTGTCCTACTATAGGGAATTAGAAGGCTTAGCCGTAGATGATAAAGTATAAGGATACGCTTTAACAGCCGAGGCGTATCCTTAATCCACATGCGACCACCTTATGAAGCATACTTCATGAGGCTTTTCCTGTTGGCATGGTTAATATTTTTTGGCATTTTGAGTACGAGAAAATTCTACTTTTGAACACCTTTAAAATACGGGGGGATTACCATGTCATCAAGACCAAAGGAGATTTCACTCTCCCTTGGAACCCATCAAAAAGGCTTTGGAGGTGTGACTCGCCACCTGCACCAAACTTAATTAAATCAATTCTTAATAGAGTTCTTGCATTATCAGGCTATCATTATACTATGGATTTGCTTACGGGCAGATTCGTTATCGCGGTTCGCGATATAATTATGGAGGTCAGCGAGCACATGCTCCTGAATACTCTTAATGCACTTAATAATATATAATATGGTAACTCATTGTAACGCCATGGAGTGCCCGTAAGCTTTCATATTGGGAAGTGGTTTTGTCACAGTTAAAAGAGCTAAAAAATGCAGCGACATTAAATGACCTTGCAAAAATATTAGACTATGGTGCGTCAGCCCTATCTTTTATTCTGTACAAAATCCCAGATGATAAGAAGTATCATTCTTTTGAAGTGCTAAAGAAAAATGGCCGAACCAGATTGATTCACGCACCAGAACCTCGCCTAAAAACCTTGCAGCAACATCTATCGAATTTACTACATACTTGTATGGACGAGATTGAAAATGACAAGATCAAGGTAATGGGCGACTATAACTATAAAGATATTAAACTCATCAAGCTCAAAAGGTCACTTGCGCATGGCTTTATCAAAAACCGTTCTATTCATACAAATGCAACATGTCATAAAAATAAACGGTATGTCCTCAATTTTGATTTAGAAGACTTTTTCCCCTCTATTAATTTTGGGCGCGTGATGGGTTTTTTCATTAAAAACCGAGATTTCGAGTTGAAGCGGCCTATAGCAATAATGATCGCGCAGATAGCATGCCATGAAAACGCCTTGCCACAAGGCAGCCCATGTTCACCAATTATCTCTAACCTGATCACGCACCTGCTTGATGTCAGGTTGGTGCAAGTTGCGAGAAAACATAAGTGTAGTTATTCTAGATATGCCGATGATATCACCTTTTCGACAAACCTTAAGGAGTTCCCTCAGGAAGTTGCTTTACTAGATGATAAGTCGACAAAACTAGGAAAAGTGATTGTCGACCAAGTTACAAGGTCAGGATTCAAAATTAATCCAGAAAAAACCCGTTTGAATTACCGCGACACAAGGCAGACGGTTACGGGGCTGGTAGTTAATGACAAAGTCAATGTTCGCCCAGAATATTATAGATTAGCAAGAGCCATGGCGCATAATTTCTTCCATCATAGAGAATATAAAGTGCCCTCTGAATTAAGCCCTGCTGATAAATGCGATGATCCGCCTGTTGAAAAAATTGAAACGGAACATTATAGGCTGGAAGGTATGTTACAGCATATCCATTATACACGTGATTTTTCAGACCAACGATTGCGGAGGGAGAAACAAGATCATCCAACAGCAACATGGCAACTCTTTAATAAATTTTTGTATTTTAGGCATTTTGGGATTATTAAAAAGCCACTAATCATTTGTGAGGGAGTATCTGATAGTATTTACTTGAAATTAGCGCTCAAAAAACTGGCTAATGGCTACCCTAGCCTTATTGGTGAAGAAAATGGAAAGACCGTTTTTCACATAAGTTTTCTGAAATACTCTCGCAATGTTTGCGACGTTCTACGCTTGAGCGGTGGGACAGGTGAGCTTAA
>JABABO010000007.1 GCA_014238195.1 Kordiimonadaceae bacterium
AAAACATGAAAATTCAAAAAGCTAACCTTTATTCAACAGTCAGCAGCGTTACTATGCTGGCACTGGCACTGGGCGCTGCTAGCCCAGTTGCAGCACAAAGTGATGATGATCAATTGGAAGAAATTATTGTTTCTGGTATCCGTGGTGGCTTGCGCCAAGCTTTGAACGTTAAGCGCAACGCAACCGCGCAGGTAGATGCAATTTCAGCCGAAGATATCGGTAAATTCCCCGATAAAAATATCGCAGAATCATTACAACGTATCCCAGGTGTCACCATTCAGCGCGCGTTCGGTGAAGGGTCTGACGTGTCGGTACGCGGTGCAGGGGCTGGCTTCACTAAAACCAGCTTGAACGGTCAAAATGTTGCGTCAACGGGTTGGTTTGTTTTTGAACCTGCAAGGCGCTCATTCAACTATACACTGCTACCGTCTGAACTGGTTGGCGGGATAGAACTTTATAAATCACCACAAGCGGACCTGCTAGAAGGCGGTGTCGGTGGTACGGTTGTCATTAACACACGCAAGCCATTGGACCTTGATTCCATGAGCATATATGGGTCTGTTGAGGCTTCCCACACCGATGATAGCGGCAGCGTAGGACCGCAAACATCTGCCTTGCTGTCATGGAAAAACGACGCTGAAACATTTGGTGTGATCGTTTCTGGTGTTTACCAAGAACGTGAACTACAGCGCCAAGGCACTGAAGCCTTTTGGACATGGGGTGCAGGCCCTGTTGCGTTTCAACAGGACCGCGAACGCCGCGCCTTAACCGCAACATTGCAATATCAGCCAAATGAAAACTTAGATGTTGTGATGAATGTGATGGACATGGAAATGTCTGCGGACAATACAAATTATGCCCTGTGGTTAACTCGAGGCAGCTGTGCTGACTGTGACCCACCTGTAGCAGATAGCGATAAAATTTCTGAGACACCTGCACGCGGCCCTTTGAATGTTGCTTTTTCACAGCTGCGCCCACGCGAAGCGACCATGAAATCAAAGGTTTATGATTTTGATGTCACATACACAGGTGATACCTATGAGCTAGACTTGCAAGTCGGCCATACAAAAGCATCCGGTGGGACAGATTTTGAAATGGTACTGGATGATGGCCTTGGGGGTACAGCTTTACCAGGTGCCACGTATGACTTCTTTGGTGGTTCCCACGAATGGGACCTAGCAGGTTTTGACCCGGCCACATACGAGCCAGGCTTAAATATGGGTACAGGTGCTAATTTCAATAAAACACCAAAAACCGATAAAGAAACATACCTACAAGCTGATCTGGAATATGCAGTTGATTATGGTGTTATCCACAGCCTGAAATTTGGCGCCAAATACGCAGACCATAATTCTACAAGTCGCCGCTATGATTTTACACAGGCCGACAGTTTTGTAAATGGTGCCCCCACATCCGTCACAGGATTGATTGATGCAACGTCGGCTTTTGAAATCCCTGAATATGACGTTGATGCCATTAAGGACTGGGCAAAAGCATCGATCACAGATGAAGTGGAAGACTTAGGCTCATATTCTGAAATCGAAGAAAAGAACTTTGCGGCTTACGCGATGGCAAGCTTTGAAGGTGAGGGTTTCCGCGGAAACTTTGGGGTTCGTTATGTTAACACAGATGCGACATCCGTTTATTATCTGGACGGGCAACGCCAAGAAGCGGATGGTGGTTACAGTGAATTTTTACCAAGCATTAATATCGCATTAGATGCCGCAGAAAATGTAACCGTGCGTGCAAGCGCTGCCCGCGTTCTCACCCGTCCGAACTATGTTGATATGTATGTTAACCCTAATGTTACAGGCGCCGACGACGACCTACCAAACAACCAACGCTGGATTGTTGGAAATGTTGATCTGGAGCCCTTTATTTCTGACCAAATTGATTTGGCAGTTGAATGGTACTTTGCGGAAGGCTCAATTCTTTCTGGTGCTGTCTTCTTCAAGGATGTGAAAAATTTCATCACAGATACGGAATATGCAGCGTCTAGCACGGAAATTCCGTTTGCTGGGACCCTACGCCCCGATGAGATAACAAATGGCTGGATTGTTGAAGAACTGTTTAACGGCGGCGACGCACAGATCAAAGGTTTTGAAGTGCAATATCAGCAAGAATTTGCCAATGGTTTTGGGGCGATTGCTAACTATACTTACACCGACAGCGAAGTGGATGCTAGCCAATTTGGTGATGCTAACACAGTGCTAACCGATAGCTCGAAACACGCTTATAATATCTCAGGTTATTATGAAAATGACCGATTTAATGCGCGTGTGTCCTATAACTGGCGCTCCAAATATATGCTGCGCGAAGTGGGGGCTTATGGTAACCGTTTGCACGATGATTTTGGTAGCTTGGATTTATCAGGCTCGTTTTTTGTCAACGACAATGTGACTGTGAAGCTTGATGTTGTTAACTTGCTGAAAGACGATGTGATCCAAACTGGGAATAATCAAGTGCCCTCGCCAAATAGTGGCTTTGCAAATGGTTTTCCGCTTTATCAGTATGAAACAGCCCGCCAAATCACTGTTGGCCTGAGCTTTAAATACTAAGATAAAAAACCTGCAAACAAACGAATAATAGCAAAGGGGTTCTGCCCCTTTGCTATACATTTCACACATCTGACCATTGGCATGATGATCTGTATACTACATAACCCTGATTGACATACTGGCATAATAGATTAAATAGTCTAATACGCGGGCTTACGGCGGCAGCGTAAATATTTTAATGCGAAGGAAACAGTATGGCTAAGAAACCAAAATTTGATGTCATTATCTTTGGGGCTACCAGCTTTGTTGGTGATATTATCACTGCCTATATGATGAAACAATATGGTGTGAGTGGCAAAGTGGCTTGGGCCGTTGCTGGACGTAGCGAAAGTAAGCTAGCCGCACTGAAAGAAAAACACGGCGCTGAAGCGCTTGACCATATTATTGCCGACGCATCCGATGAAACCGCCTTAAAACAAATGGTCACACAAGCTAAAGTGATTTTGTCAACGGTTGGGCCGTATGCCCTGTACGGCGAACCCCTAGTAAAAGCGTGTGTTGAAGCTGGCACAGATTACTGTGACCTAGCAGGCGAGGTGCAGTGGTATAAGTGCATGATGGATAAATATGCTGCCACTGCCGAGAAAACAGGTGCACGTATTGTGCATTGCAGTGGCTACGATTCAATTCCGTCAGATATGGGGGTTTATTACCTGCAGCAACACGCCCAAGAAAAATTAGGGTCTTATTGTAACCAAGTAGACATGCGCGTTAAAAAAATTAAGGGTGCAGCTAGCGGCGGCACTATTGCCAGCATGATCAACATCACTAAGGAAGCTGTCAAAGACCCAGCCCTGCGCAAAGAACTTGCAAATCCATACAGTATTTGCCCAGCAGACCATGACTTTACAGTGCGTCAAGATAATATTTCTGGGGCTGTATTCGATGGCGACTATGACGCTTGGATCGCACCCTTTGTGATGGCTGCGGTGAACACGCGGGTTGTGCACCGCACCAACGCATTGATGGATAATGCATACGGTACAGATTTTAAATACAGTGAAGCGATGATTATGGGCAAGGGGTCTAAAGGTAAGTCACGCGCTCGTATGCTGAGCTTTGGCTTAGGCGCTTTTATGGTCTCAGCCGCACTGCCGCCAACGCGCTGGGTCCTTGAAAAATTTGTTGTCACCAAACCTGGGGATGGACCGTCACCCGAAGACCAAGAAAACGGCCTGTATGATATGCGCTTCATTGGCAAAACCAAAGAGGGTGGCCAGATAAAAGTCAAAGTTTACGGTGATAAAGACCCAGGCTACGGTAGTACGGCCAAAATAATCTCCGAAGCAGCCCTTTGTTTGGCGGGTCTGCCTAAAAAAGATAAGGCTGGTGGCTTTTGGACGCCAGCAAGTGCATTTGGACAATCTTTGATTGATAATCTCACAGCACACGCGGGCCTGACGTTCGAAGTTTTGGATGATTAATTGCGACAGCATCTTGTTGCAATATTTTTTATGATTTTTCTTGCATAAGGCGTATAAATAGACCATTCTACCTCTGAGGGACTTATCTGCAAAGTTTCATATTTTACAAGCAGATTAAATGGGGAGGCAAGTGTAAACCCTGTACTTCCCACAGGTCGGTTGTGGTAATCCGTAACGACTGGTTTTCCTATATTTTTGAAAGGTACGTTGGTATCTGGAAAAGCAGGTCAGACATCAATCTGGCGATCATAGTTGGTTAGACTATGCTGCTTTTTGTTGATTTCAACCAGATTATATGAGAGTGAATGTCAGATGTGTTTACAATTTAAATTTGCTTCACGCTCACATAAATCACTCAAAAGTAGTTTTGGGGGAATAGTTGTTTTATCTTTTGGTATAAAATCCGAGTATATTGAGACGGATGAAGCCGATGTTTGTAACCATGATCTTAGGTATAGCGGTTTTAGCAACCGTTTGGTTTTTTAAGGACTTAGTGAAATTTCAGGGCAGGGATTTCATAAGTAAAATTTTGGCGGGACTCAACAAATCAGCACAATGACAGTGCTGTTGAGTTTACCCGCACTAAGGGGAGATATATTATGTCTACAAGTTCTCAGTTGACAGATTGGTATTTGGTGCGACATGCACCAGTTAAAGATAATA
>JABABO010000311.1 GCA_014238195.1 Kordiimonadaceae bacterium
CGATGGCTTTTCCCAATCATGATGTACCGAGGGTATACCGTCACTACGTTTATCGAGTGTGAACCCTGGATACGCTGCACTTAAAACTTCATTTTCGCTCAGTGTCCCCTGCCCCACCATCACGAGTAATGTATCATCATCTTCTATATTTAACACTGGTGCGGCTTCGCTAATGATTGTTTCATTGTAATCTAGGTTATTATATTTACAAGCGCGTTCAATGAGTGTCTCACCAAGCTGTAAATAACCTGCGTGGCGTTTAGAGCGAACGTGGCGACGAATGGCGGAACGCGCTTTGCCTGTAACGACATAGTTTTCCCAGCGCGATGAGGGTGTTTGTCCATCACTGGTTAAAATTTGTACTTGATCCCCATTCGATAACTGGTGTCTGAGCGAAACCATGCGTCCATTAATCTTAGCCCCGACACAATGATCCCCTACCTCTGTGTGCACTGCATAAGCAAAATCAACAGGGCTAGCACCACGGGGTAAGTTTACAAGTTCTCCCTTTGGCGTAAAGCAAAAAACTTTATCTTGAAACATGGCCAGCTTAGTATGTTCCAAAAATTCTTCGGGATTACTGGCATCTTCCAATATCTCCAACAGTTCTTGAATCCAAGGTAATTTGCCACCTTCCGCAACTTCTGGCTTGCCAAGCTTGTAGGACCAATGCGCTGCGACACCGTATTCGGCTTCTTGATGCATACGGTGGGTGCGGATTTGAATTTCAAGTCGCTGTTTATGCGGGCCTATAACAGAGGTGTGAATTGATCGATATAAATTACGTTTTGGAATAGAAATATAATCTTTAAAACGCCCTGGTATCAACGAAAAAGCCTGATGAACATGGCAGAGAGCTAGATAACACGTCTCGATATCTGGAACAATGATCCGAAAAGCCATCACATCGGACAGTTGTTCAAATGCCATATTATCGCGTTCCATTTTCTTCCAAATAGAGTAAGGCTGTTTTATACGTCCACGAACATCTGCCTCAATCGTATTGTCACGCATTAAGCCTTTTAGGGCCTCGACCATTTCTTTTTCAAGATATGGATTTTCACCAATAAGATAATGCAAGCGCGCAGTGATTGATTCCATGCCTTCTGGGTCAATATTCTGAAAAGCAAGGTCTGTTAGTTCGTCTTTCATTTCATTCATGCCTAACCGTTCAGCCAGTGGGGCATATATTTCAACAGTTTCAAGCGAAATGCGTTTGCGCTTTTCTGGATTTTTAATGAAATGCAATGTCCGCATATTGTGCAGCCGGTCAGCCAGCTTCACCAGCAACACACGAATATCGTTGGACATAGCAAGGACAAACTTACGGAAATTTTCCGCTTGACGACGGCTTTCAGTTTGCAGCTCTATTTTAGAAAGTTTGGTGACGCCATCAACTAATTCGCTGATTTTGGGGCCAAATAGATCCTCAATTTCTTCAATGGTGGCAACAGTATCTTCCACAACATCATGCAAAAGTGCGGTGGCGATTGTATCGCCGTCCATGCGCATTGATGTTAAGATACCAGCAACTTCTAAGGGATGAGAAAAATACGGATCGCCGCTGGCGCGTGTTTGGGTTCCGTGTGCTTTCATAGCAAAGACGTAAGCACGATTTAACAGTGCTTCATTCACTGTAGGATCGTAATTTCTAACCCCTTCAACAAGTTCAAATTGCCGCATCACTGGACAAAGCACCTTTACTAATAAATCTATACCCCTGAATAATATGGACTGGGTAAAAAAGCACGTAAATAAAATACGATAATCAAAGAAAAACCCAACTACTACGAGCTGGGTTTAAAAATTCGTCTTTTAAATACTAAAGGCGCGTTTATGCTTCAGGCACTTCGCTTTGCTCAGGCGCTTCAGTTTCACGGGCTTCTGTTGCTGATGTATGTGGTGCCTTTTGGTCCATGCCAGCCATCAGAATATCCATATCAACGTCTTCAGGTTCGTCTGATTCAACAATTTCACGTAAACTATAAATAATTGATTCTATTAGATTTGCTGGAAGGATTTTCTCTTCAGCTATTTCACGTAAGGCAACAACAGAATTTTTATCGTTATCCCGTTCTAGCTCCAGAGGCGCACCACTGGATATTTGACGCGCGCGCTGTCCAGCAGCTAAAACAAGATCAAATCGGTTATCTACTTTATCTATGCAATCTTCTACGGTTACGCGGGCCATGAATTTCTCCAAATATCAAAATTGATCAACAGTGATCAAAAGGATGCCAAATTAGCATAGGCAGCCTATGTTTGACAGCTTATACAGTCGCTTATTCTTTATGTAAAGCCGAAACCTTAACAAACCGTAGGCTTGATTAAAACTTTTAATCCATATGAAAAACTGTCCGTAATTGTTCTTGCATCTCAGGCATTAAACTTAACGCTTTCACTGTTAATTCATAGACTGGGTGCTGCTTTTCGGGGGCGATATCTAGCAATGGTGCCACGACAAAGGGCCGTTTATGAATACGTGGGTGTGGAATAACGGGCTCGGGCAAAATAGCAGCGACATCCTCGCTGCCAGCAATAGTGTGCCATAATCTTTTATTTGGTGCCACCATATTGTCATAAAACAACACGTCAATATCAAGTGTGCGTGCAGACCAGCGGCCCCCCTTGACACGTCCGAACTTCTTTTCAACTGTCGGGATCACTTCAAGTAATTGATGTACTGACAGAGTGGTTGTTGCAGTGGCGGCACAATTGGTAAAAGCAGGATATGCCCCTTCGTCCAAAACAACAGCGTCACTTTGATAAAATAATGATTGTTGCTGAATAGTCACGCCAACCGATGCAAGGTATTGACAAGCAGACTTTATCGTTTCCCTTGGTTTACCAACATAACAGGGTAAATTCCCACCAAAACCTAATATAACATTATGCAATAGGGGCGTCCTTTATGATTATATGTTTGAAACACACTCAAAAATTAGTTAAAGTCTCTAACAGAGCATTTTATAGATTTTATTAAGCATTCTTCATTTATTTTCAGGAACGCCTAACTGTATTGTGCAGTATATTTTATTAGCCTTCTTTTTAATAGGCCTCATTTTTGATTGGATTTGTTATGATATTTTACCCTGAAGAACGCACTGGCCTTTTTATTGATGGCGCCAATTTATACGCCGCTGCTCGCTCCTTAAGTCTCGAAATTGACTATAAAAGTTTGCGTGCTTACTTTGCGAATAACACCCGGCTAATTCGGGCTTTTTATTATACTGCTATCCTTGAAGATCAGGAATATTCGCCCCTTCGCCCACTTATTGATTGGCTTGATTATAATGGTTTTACCCTTGTTACCAAGCCCGTAAAAGAATTTACCGACGAACAAGGCCGCCGTAAAATTAAAGGCAATATGGATATCGAAATCGCTGTTGATATGCTTAATATTTCTGACGCGCTGGATCATGTCGTGCTGTTTTCTGGTGATGGTGATTTTCGTCGGTTGCTAGAAGCCGTTCAACGCCGCGGTGTCAGAGCAACGGTCATCAGCAGTAATCGCACCCAGCCCAGCATGATTGCAGACGAGCTGCGTCGCCAAGCGGACCAGTTTGTCGATATGGTTGATTTGCACAAAATTATCGCTGGAATAAGTGAACGGTCCCACGATATGCCCGAAGACAGTGGCTTTGAAGAACAACTTTAATCAATCCAGTCTGTACGAATAACGCTCATGCCAAAACAAGCAACCGTACCAGCAGAACCCAATCGTGATTGTCAACAGTGTCCGCGTCTTGTGGATTTTCGTTCTAAAAATTCTGAAACATATCCAGAATATTTCAATGGCGCTGTCAAAAGTTTTGGGACCAGTGACCCGAAACTGCTCATCATTGGCCTTGCCCCTGGACTACACGGTGCCAACCAAACTGGCCGCCCCTTCACAGGAGATGCAGCAGGTGATCTTTTGTTTGATTGTTTGATTGAGGCTGGCCTTGCATTGGGCAACTATGCCAAACATGCTGGCGATGGGTTAATCTTGCCGGATACTTTAATTACCAATGCTGTGCGCTGTGTTCCACCTGAGAACAAACCTGTTGGTGCTGAAATCAACAATTGCCGACCATTCTTAAAAGCCCGTATTGTGGCATGTGGAAATGTAAAAGTGTTGATGGCGCTGGGTAAAATTGCCCATGATAGTACGATACGTTCGTTTGGCCTGAAGCTTGCTGATTATAAATTTGGCCACAAAGCCATTCACACAATGCCTAACGGTTTAACTCTGATTGATAGCTACCATTGTAGTCGATATAATGTGAACACAGGTCGCTTAACCGTCGAAATGTTCCGTGACATCCTAGAAACATGTAAATCTTTTATGGCGTAAGACATTTATATCACAATATAGTGAATTTTGATCCTCTCATTTGGCTATAAATCTTTATTGCGGTTTGACTTATCCCCAAAGTCTCAGGGAATAATAGGATCATTATTCATTGGTCTCGCTACATATCACAATGCATTTTTACGCAGAATCAGCTGGTGTTGATATTTGAAAATAATTTCCATCTTTTGGTCATTTATAACCTCATTGAAAGCGTCAATAACACCCCTGCCCCACCAACCGCCAGAAAAATAATCATCACCGATTAGAAGCCCACCATGTTTTACTTTTGGATAATAAGATTCAATATCCTGTTTCACACCATCATAGGCGTGATCTCCATCAATATAAACGAAGTCCAAGCTTAAATCTGCGATATCTTGGGCCGCATCTTGGCTATATTTTCTTATGACAACAACTTGATTGGAAGCAATGTTATCTGAAAATTTATCAAGAATAGACTGATGCAAACTATCTTGATGGTCTACACTAGATTTTTTTGGGCCATACCTTGCATTCTTGTGCTTGGGACTCTCATTGAGCTGCCACGGATCAATCAAGTAAAGTTTTTTGGGATTAGCCACCTCAAGAATTTTAGCACTAAAGTCACCTTTAAACACACCAATCTCAGCCCCAACTGACCCTTTGGGCAGCATTTGCAAGACAATTTGTCTCGCGTTCCTTTGAAAAACCATTAGATTTCCTTGTATTAAGTCCCAGATAATTTTGCGCAATCTATAGCCTGTCCGCAAATATGTCGAGAGCAAACTTAAGCAGAATCAGGATCATAATTGTATGGGGTTTTACCGTCAATGAACTTGTATAGGACTTAACCATGTTCTTTCATCACACGGGCTTTTTGGCGATTCCAATCCCTCAATTTCGCATCTTGGCGCTTATCATGCAACTTTTTACCTTTGCCAAGCCCCAGCATAATTTTTGCCCGACCTTTGGCAGTGAAATAAATGCGCATAGGGACTAAGGTTATACCATCGCGTTGCACAGCGCCGTGCAAACGGCTGATTTCGCGCTTATGTAATAATAGTTTTCGCGGGCGACGCGGTTGATGGTTAAAAATATTTCCGTGGCTAAATTCAGTAATATTTGCATTCACGAGCCAAACCTCACCGCCGCGCACTTCGGCATATGATTCTGCGATATTACACTGCCCTGCCCTAAGTGATTTAATCTCAGTTCCTGTCAGAACAAGTCCAGCTTCATATTCAGCCTCGATACTATAAAGATGGCGCGCTTTACGGTTATCCGCAGCAATACGATTAGCGAGACCTGCATTCTTATTTTTTTTCTTCGATGCCATAATCTGATACTTGCTCAATGCGTGCCATTAATTAATGATATAAATCAACTGGGTTTAAGCCTAAGCGTTTGATAATAGACGCCATAAGCGCCCGCCCCCCAGTGGATAGAGGCAGGATCGGCAATCGCACGCGGTCTGTACATAACCCCAGTAAAGAACCAGCAAACTTCGCTGGTGCTGGACTTGGCTCCATAAAAATAGCTTTATGGAGCGGGATCAAAAGATCATGCAAGCGCAACGCTTCTTGATAATCTCCGCTGAGACAAGCATTTTGGAAGTCAGAACATAACCTTGGGGCTACATTCGCAGTAACGGAAATACAGCCAGTCCCGCCCATTGCGTTAAAGGCCAGCGCGGTCCCATCTTCCCCAGACAACTGAATTAAATTAGGTCCCATAGCCATACGTTGTTCTGCACAGCGAGCAAGATCACCAGTTGCATCCTTCACACCAACAATGCGTGGTAACTCAAACAAAGCTGCCATGGTTTCGGTCATCATATCAACGACAGATCGCCCAGGAATATTATAAATGATAATCGGTATATCAGTATTATCATGAATATTCTTAAAATGCGTATACAGGCCGTCTTGACTTGGTTTATTATAATAAGGGGTAACAACTAAAATGCCATCCACCCCAGCCTTCGAGGCAAACTGCGCGAGCGAAATGGCTTCGCGGGTACTATTAGAACCAGCGCCTGCAATTACTGGCACGCGGCCACCAGCTGCTTCCACACATAATTCGACAATTTTGCGGTGCTCATCATGGGTTAGCGTGGGGGATTCGCCAGTCGTTCCAACAGGTACTAAGCCATGAGACCCTTCACTGATCTGCCAATCGATAAATTTTTGAAAAAGCCCGCAGTCTAGTTCACCATCTTCGGTAAACGGTGTGATCAGAGCTGGAATAGAACCTTTGAACATGGCCTGTCCTTTTAGCGTTAAAAATATGCACAAGGCAAATAACCTTGGCGCACATTAATCTTTAACCCAAAAAAGGGCAAGACTATGATGGGATTTATACCCGCCATAATAAATATTAAGATTTAGAATGTGCCTTGTAGGCTCATTCTTATGCGTCGGCTCCAGTTGATACCACGTTCCTCAAACGACGATAGGTCCCCTATTATAATATTAGGACTATAAATAGAACGCTCACGGACCTGTGTTTCATTAAATATATTTTCGAAATCTACATTTAAGGTCATGTTTCCTGCTAATCTATATTTGATGAAGGGATCCACCCAAATGGGGCGCCGTGGATGGTGATAGCGCTCAGTTAGGTCATGATAATCCTCAACCCCCTCAATTTCAAAAGCGACACCGTATGACAGTCCTCGTGCATCATCATCTTTTTGGATGGTGATTTCGCCTTCAACATCTTGGCGGTCATTCAAACGGTGCTTTCTGCCTGTAAAAGCATCTCGAACATTGCTGTCATGGTAGATAACAGATCCTTCTATTGTCACCCCAGACAGAAAACCATCATTAAATTTATAGGACCCACTAAGCTCATATTCCTTTACCTTGGCGTTTCCAACATTTCCAACGCCAGCAACTCCGGGCGATACTTCAATACGGGATATGGCATCGCTTATAAATTCACGGTTTATGCGCAAGGTAATATTACCAGCATCACCTTTAAAGCGATGTTCAAAGCTGCCTTCAATTTGCCACGACTTTTCTGGGGCTAAATTGGCATTGCTGCCGGTAACTGTTTCGTCTTCTGAGATTGTTGCAGCAAAATCAGAAAAATCCAATTGTGCCACGTTTCGGCGCACAGAAAATTGATACTGATTTCGGTCATCAACATCATAACGGATATCCGCTGTTGGTTTCAGGAATTTAAATGTCTGTGACCGACTTGGCACTGTACCATCTAGCGCACGCTGCTTGATGCGGCTATATCCATAGGTAAGGCTGCTGTCTATATGCCATTTCGGGTTGATTTTCCAACTGAGGTTCGCGAAGGTTTCGCTACGTAATTCACTAATCCGCAGATTTTGCCCCTCCAACGCGACAGGGGATAAAAATCCATTAGTATTTTCACTATATGCTAAGTCCGTATCTACTTTGTTAAACGCAACTTCATCGCCGATTTCCAAGGAAAGCCCATCCCTTAGGGCATAAGTTATCGTTGGTCGTATAATCGCTTCTGTTGATATACGTTCAAAATCAGAGCTATAATCTAAAACGGGGTTCGCCTCATCGATCAAAGCATCTTCATTGTTGCGCCTAAGACGGTCCGCTTTGTTATATAGGCCAATAATCTTACCCGTCAGTTTGTTGTTAAAGGCATGTTCATAGTCGCCGCCAATTTCATAATTAAAGTTTCTATTACCATTGAATTGCATGCGATTTCCCTGTAGCGACTGAATTCCAGCTTGGTCAATATTAAATGTTTGACCCTGCCAAGGGCGTTCCCAGCGACGATGGCTAAGCAGACCATTTAAACGTAATAAGTCACCATTATCAAAGCTATAAGCTATATCCCCCGATATTTCATTATTGCGCCAGTAATGATCAGCGGCCTCAATTTCTCGTATTTTAGGGTTTTCATCGCCGTCACTGATAAGAATGTCAGCTTCAATATCAAAAATATACGGGTTATGTAAGGCTTGCAGGCTATATTCAAAATTCCCCTGTTTATTGCTGTAAGACACTTCACCGCCCAAACGCATGCGCCCGTTTTCTGTGATATGGGTTTTCGCTTCCCATGTTCCAGAACCGCCCCTTACCCCTTCTTTAAGAACGACATTCACAAGCGCCCCTTGGCTGGACACTTTTACATCAGGGCTGGAACCCCGTATAATTTCGATTCGCTCAACTTGATCAGCTCGGATACGCTGTAGGACATCATCACTTTCACTGCTTTTACCTGATAAACGTTTACCATTAATCAAGACACCGTCATCATTGCTACCAAACCCCCGCGAATTATTATCTTGCCCGCGTCTCAAGATCGCGCCTGTACCAGGAATACGGTCCACAAGGTCCTTGGCATTGATAATATTTTTAAAGTCTTTGAAATACTCAACCCCGTAAACAACAGTTGAACTCTCGCTGACTGGTTGGCCGGCTACAGAATCCTTCACTTGGGCGGAAACAGCTGATGTCACGCCAAGGATAATCAACATGATTGCAGCGTATAACAGTTGCCTCGAAAAGGTATTTTCAACCATACTTTACCCCTTAACAGTATCTAAATGCTGAATTGAAACTTACGAATACGCTCGGATCATCGTTCGTATCATGATAGTCTTTTGTTATTTAATAACAGTCATAAATAATGATATTTACATACTATTAAGCGTTAAAGGGAATATATAAAGCGATAAAAGGAAAACGTGAAAGACTGCAAGCACAAATGCGCTCGCAGCCTATTTTAAAATTACGAGCGATGTATAATTTTATGAGTTCAGACGCTTGTTTTGGTCTGTCGATAAGCATACGAGATTTTTATCCAGATAAGGTAGAAACAATTTCACTTTAAGTGAATCACAATATTAGATCAAATTCATCATCGTATGTGGTCTGCTGAGCCCTTAAATAAATTTCAAAATCACTTTTCGAAAGGCCAGAATAGTCAATAGTATGGTCTAAAAATGGCGTTAAAGTTCTGTTTAGGATGCGGCGTGATAAAAGGCCATTTTTTTTATCAACCTTATAACGTCCAGCGGATCCAGGATAGCGTTCAATTTCAAGAAGGTGGACATTTAAATCTGCATCAACTTGTACATCCAGACCGAGAATTTTGGCTTGATAAGCGCATGAATGATCAGCAGGTGAAAATTTTTCGATTAAGCCGCTATGACGGATAAGTTTTGTGACATCATTGGCTAGGTTGTGCAAATTTTTTTGCAGTTGGTTGGTGTCATATCCATGATCACTCAAATGTTGAAAAAGTTTAGAGAGTAGCCATACTGGAGTTTTCTCATTTAATTCTTTTGATGCGGAATCGATAAGGTCAGGTCTATCCCTAAACAATTCAGTTTGGGTGATGTGTTTTGATAATTCAGTTAAGGTGTTCTTATCAAGAGAATATTTAGAAGGAGCAAATCGGGCACCTGCATTTTTATAAAGATAAAATTGCGCTGGCAGTTTTGTATCTATTAATAAATAAAGCCGAATGCCAAATTTTCTGTCAACCGCTAATAAAGGATTATCAATATAGCGTTGGATGACCCATTCACCACTTTTGGGTAAAGATTCAGGGTTATCAATAATACTGATATGCTGCCCGCCATACAGTGATGATGGTTTCACAATCCACAAAGTTTCAGGGTTGTTTTGATGCTCTTTTAGAAAATCTTGTCGCTCATCTGGATACACGAAAGTTTTTGGGTAACAAGCTATTGAATCTTGAGTATAATTTTGACGGTATTCATCGATGAGTAGCTTTAATTGTTTTTTATTGTCTAGTGTTGCCCAATGATGTGTATCATTAATTTGGAATTTCTCAACAAGGCTAGCAGCCAAACCGTTGTCATGATCCCGTGAAAATATAGCCTGTAATTTTAAAGATATGTGATGCGCTTTTTCATATTGAGCAGCATCAATATATGCAAACAATAAGTACAATAATGTATCCTGCCCCCGATTTCAAAATAGCTTGAGTTAAGAGAGATTTTTTGCTGTTTTAGAAACAGGAGAAGATCAATGAAACGACGTAAATGGACCAGTGAGACGAAAGTGCTGATTGTCCTCTCAGGCCTGAGAGGGCAAAAAGTTTCCGATATTTGTAACGAGCATGGTATCAGCCAGTCGCAATATTATCAGTGGCGCGATCAGTTTATGTCTAACGCCAGCAAGGCTTTTGCCACGGAGCAGATCAGCAAGAAACAACAGCGCCTTGAAAGTGAAAATCAGAATCTGAAAGGGCTTGTGGGCGAACTGACATTAGAGTTAAAAAAAAGCGAGGAGTGGCTATGAAACGCGGTTCCTATAGCGAGACCAATAAATAATGAGGTCATTATTTATTGATAAGTCGAACCGACACAAATACTTATAGCCAAATGAGGTGATCAATATTCACCGCAATTGGCTATATGACCAAGGTGATGATTGAGGGCTATGGCTGGGTTTATGTGACCATTGTCATCGACTGGCACACCAAGAAAGTGGTGGGCCATCACGCAGGACTGCAGTCCAA
>JABABO010000203.1 GCA_014238195.1 Kordiimonadaceae bacterium
CCCAGCACCAGCAGAAACGCAAACGTTGATAACATATTCAGCGAAATACCCGCCGATGGTAACAATATAAAGGCCCCAGCATAGGCGGTGGCAATACCGATGGACACCCAAACCGCGACTTTCGGGCGCAGCGATAAAAGCAATATAACCAATACCAAAATCAGGCCATAAATAGCACTGTTACTAATAGTGTCCATGCGGCCTTGATACGGTATCGCATTATCTTGCCAAACCGTCAGCTTGGCCCCTTTGGGCAAAGTGGGTTCGCGCTCTGTGATCCAGTCTTTAATGCTGTTTGACGCTTTGACAACGTCATTGCGTTCGCTGGTCATAACTTGCAACAGTACCGCAGGGTCACCGTTCATAGTGGCTAAGATAGGCTGGTCTTCAAAACCATCAATGATCGTTGCAACATCGCGCAGATAAATCGTTCCACCATCGGCGGTTTGGCGGATGATAATATTACCGAAATCTTCGGAATTATCAGCAAGATTACTGACACGCAGGCCCAAATCCCCTGCTTCTGAACGGATTGTACCCGCAGAAACATTCATGCTGTTTTCACGGATTGCATCAGCAACATCCGTGAAGGTTAAACGATACCGTTGCATGGCTGTGTCGCTTAGCTCAACGGATACTTCCTCGCGGCGTACGCCGAAAAGCTCGACAATCGAAACGGCGGGAAGCTCAGCAACCTCGCGGCGTAAAACTTCGGCCAGCCTTGATCGTTCTTGTTCGTTCAAATCACCGTGGACAGCGATGCGAAACATTTCATTACGCGCAAAATACTGCGTCACACGGGGTGGCTCAATATCACGGGGCAAGCCTGCGATACCATCAACCCTTTGACGCACGTCATTTAAGACCTGATAAAAATCAGCTTTAGGGTTCACTTCTAGCGTGACATTACCGTACCCTTGACCAATGCGCCCCATAATACGGTCAATATTATCCAGATCACTAATCGATTCTTCAACGCGGACAATAACCTGTTCTTCCATTTCAGTAGGGGATGCACCAGGCCATGAAACGTCAATGCCTAGGTAGTTAACACCAATCGTTGGGAACATCTCGCGTTCCATTTGGGTGTACCCAACAATGCCCGACAGAAAAATCCCAACCATCAGCAAGTTGGCCGCCACTGTATTACGGGCGAACCATTCTATCATTTTATTCATGATTATTACCCCTTAATTGGACTGCAAAGAATTGGACGCTGTGCGCAAGATCGGCGTAACAGGCATCCCATCCACAGGTGAAACCAACGGCGATGTGACAACTTTATCACCAACATTCAGACCGCTACTAATCAAAACTGTCTCGGCATTTGATGACAGGACCTGCACTTTACGGATTGATAATTTGTTATCAGTGATCACATAGGCTGTATCTTCATTACGCAGACCATAACGGCTCATCACTAAGGCATTTGTAGGCGCGACACCGTCTATTTCAGCGTTGACAAAAACACCAACCGCCAAAGGCATACCATCGCTTGACGCGGCACCATAAGGATCATTGACCGCCGCCACAGCATAGATCAAGCGGGTTTCATTATCAATCGCAGCATGAGTGCGAACAATAGAACCCTGCCATGTATGATCACGGCCACCAATACGGGCTTTTAGCTTGACGGAAGGGGCGGCACCCTCACCTGCTACAAAACCAAGTGGTAAATTTAGATCGGCAAATTGTTGATCTGTCAAAGGTAGTTTAACCTCCACGACATCGGTTGAAAAGACCCGCCCTAATTTTGTTCCAGCGGTTACAAATTGGCCCACACCAACACCGCGTGTTAGAACACGGCCATTGAAAGGCACTGTAATATTTGTACGCTTTAAGTCTAAACGGGCATTATCAAGATCAGCAACAGCCGCCCGCACTTTCGCCTGCGCTTCAGCGACTTGTGGTTTATTCAGCGCCAACGGTGTTGGTTCGCCGTCCTTAACCCATGCTTTCCATTGTTTTTCTTTGATGCTAGCATCTGCTAATTCTTGTTCCAATTTAACACGCGCCTCAGCAACGCGGGCCTCAGCACTGGTTACTGCCAGTTGGTAATTGTCAGGATCGATTTTAATCAGGGTCTCGCCTGGTTTAAAGCTAGCACCTTCGGCGAAATTATCAGCCATACTCACGATAAGGCCTGTCACTTGCGGGATCAGGTCAATTTCATTTTTGGCACGAACCTCGCCGTAAGTATCGACGGAAAGAATCACACTTTCGCGGCGGACTTCATCAACATACACAGATGTCGGGCGGGGTTTTTCATCTTTTTTTTCAGGTTCAGGCGCAACTTCATTTAACGCTACAACAGCCCCAATTCCAAGGGCTATGACGAAAATAGGCGCAATTATATTGAGCAGTTTTCTCACGGTGATTTCTCGCTTTATGTTGTCGTGGTATGATCATTTTTTACGACCATTTTTGTTTTTATCACTTTTTATATATATCAAATCTATATAGATGTCACGCCATGAATCGATTTAATTTTATGAGTGTTGCAAGGGAACAACAAAAAACTCACATCATAATAGGATGCGCTCTTTGTTGAGCGATAAGCACCATGACGTATTTAGCGAGATTTGTTTAGGAAACTTGACTAGGTCATTCTTGCGCCTTTTTTTCTCGCTCGATAGCACGCCAGCCAATGTCACGGCGGCAAAATCCTTCATGCCAAGTAATTTTATCCACAGCCCTATAAGCCTTTTGCTGGGCCTCTGTGACACTCTGCCCTGTTGCTGTAACGTTCAAAACACGGCCCCCTGTCGCTAAAACTTCACCCGCTTCAAACTTGGTGCCAGCATGGAATATCTTAATGCTATCTGACTTTTCAGCGGCCTCAATATTTTTAATCAAAGTCCCTTTATCATAAGCATCTGGGTAACCTTTTGCAGCCATCACAACGGTTAGCGCGTGATTATCGTGCCAGCTAACTGACATGCCTGTAATGTCCCCTTTTGCAGCGCCTAATAACAATGGAACGAGATCGCTTTTCATTCGTGTCATCAAAACTTGGCATTCAGGATCACCAAAACGGCAATTATATTCAATAAGTTTTGGGCCTTCTACCGTGATCATTAAGCCCGCAAAAAATACGCCGCGATAAGGCTGCCCCAAATCTTTCATGGCTTTTACTGTTGGCATGATTATGTCTGTCATCACGCGCTCGCGTATCTCGGATGTCATGACTGGTGCTGGGCTATAGGCCCCCATTCCGCCAGTGTTTGGCCCTGTATCACCTTCCCCAACGGTTTTATGGTCTTGCGCGGTCGCAAGTTCAAGGGCATTTTCACCGTCGCAGATGGCAAAAAAACTGGCTTCCTCACCTATCATCATCGCTTCGACAACAACCTGGGTTCCCGCGTCGCCAAATGCGCCTGCGAACATCGTGTCAATCGCGATGCAGGCTTCATCCACTGAATCAGCAAGAATAACCCCTTTACCAGCGGCTAAGCCATCTGCTTTAATCACGATTGGTGCGCCTTGGTCACGGACATAAGCTTTAGCGGCATTAGCATTGTCAAAACGCCCATAAGCCGCTGTCGGGATATTATACTGCGCGCATATATCCTTAGTAAATCCCTTTGATCCCTCTAGCTGCGCCCCAGTAGATGTGGGGCCAAAGGTTGGAATTTCCGCAAGCTCAAGGCTGTCCGCTAACCCATCAACCAATGGGGCTTCAGGACCGATAACAACAAGGTCAATATCTTTTTCTACACAAAAACTAATCACTGCGGCATGATCTGTGACATCTAGGGCAACTGATGTTGCACTATCCTTGGTTCCCCCATTGCCAGGGGCAATATAAAGTCGGTCTAAAAGCGGGCTTTGGGCAATTTTCCACGCCAGCGCATGTTCGCGGCCACCTGAACCCGTTACAAGAATATTCATTGCTAAAACCTTTCAGATTGTTTTTAGTTTTTCAGTACACGCCTGCAAAGTGCGCTTCTTGTAACATAGGCGATCAGTGGCTCAAGTCATTTCTAAACGCATGAAATTAAAAATATAATTTTCTATATGGTCGTCTATACGTTAAATATAGCGAGACCAATGAATAATAATTTTATTATTCATTGATAAGTCGAACCGACACAAATACTTATAGCCAAATAGGGGGATCAATATTCACCGCAATTGGCTATACGTAAAATAATTGAGACAGGAGTGTGGACAAATATGAATGACAGTGACCAAAATCCAGCAAGCAATATGCACGAGTTTACTGTTTCAGAACTCTCAAGTGCCTTAAAGCGATCTGTGGAAACCCAGTTTGGGCATGTGCGTGTCCGCGCCGAAATTTCTGGCCTAAGCCGCCCTGCTAGTGGGCATATGTATTTTGGCCTTAAAGATGATAAATCGGTGTTAGACGGTGTATGTTGGCGCGGTGTCGCAGCACGCTTAGCGTTTCGCCCTGAAGATGGCCTAGAAGTGATTTGCACTGGCAAGTTGACGACTTATGCTGGGCGTTCCAAATACCAGATGGTTGTAGAACGCATGGAACCCGCAGGTGAAGGGGCCTTAATGGCCCTGCTGGAAGACCGCAAACGCATCTTAACGGCTGAAGGATTGTTTGCGACGGAGCGTAAAAAAGCCATTCCTTATATTCCCAAAAAAATTGGTGTAGTAACCAGTCCAACGGGGGCAGTGATCCGCGATATTTTACACCGCCTGAATGATCGTTTTCCCCGTGATGTCGTGGTGTGGCCTGTGATTGTCCAAGGACAAGGGGCTGGCGAACAAATTGCGCAGGCGATTGCGGGTTTTAATGACTTGAAAGGTGATACTAAGCCTGATGTATTGATTGTTGCGCGTGGTGGTGGCAGTGTTGAAGACCTGTGGGCTTTTAACGAGGAAATAGTTGTACGTGCTGTAGCTGACAGTCATATACCCCTAATTTCAGCTGTCGGCCACGAAACAGATACCACCCTGATCGATTATGCCGCTGATAAACGCGCCCCGACACCAACGGGCGCTGCTGAAATGATCGTGCCTGTAAAAGCTGACCTAGACCATATAATTAGGGACCTCGCGCACCGATTAAACACGCAAAAAAGCAAAGTGGTGTTTGAGCGTAGCCAGCGTTTAAAAGCACTTGCACGGGCACTGCCTAACCCAAAAGACATGCTGGGATTAGCCTCACAGCGCCTAGATGACCTGACAGCCCGCTTACCCCGCGGCCTTAAGGCAGTGCTGCAAAACCAATCCATCACATTAAACCGTTTGGTGGGGGGATTGTCCATTGGACGCATCAAACAAATATGCAACTTTCATGCGAGCGCTATGGACAGTGTAAATGTACGTCTAAAATCAGCTGCAAACAGAAAATTAACGGTTTTAGACGATACGTTGAAAGCGCAAGTTCGTATTCTGGAAAGCTTATCATTCACACGGGTTTTAGAACGTGGTTATGTTATGCTGACGAATGTAAATGGCATGGCGGTTACCAGTGCGGCAAAGGCTAGCATTGGGGACCTTCTAACTGCGCGTTTTCATGACGGTGATAAGGCAGTCACAGTTGGCCAAGACGTTGCGCACGTGACTAACCCAAAACCTACTAAAGGCCGCTCAAAGAAAAAAATATTGTCTTCGGGGGACGATAAACAAGGTAGCTTACTTTAAGGGAAAATAGGGAATGCTGCGAAAAATCTTACCCCTTATGAATTTTAACGCCCTAATTTTGCCAAGTTCATTTGTTGAGTTAAAATCATGAAAAAATTGCAGATACAAAATTTGTTTCTAGGCTTGTTGTTTTTCTTATACGGCCCTTTACAAGCAGTGGAATTACAAGGCCATGCGGTTCAAGGTGGATTGATGTTTGGTGTTACCAAGCCCGCAAGCAAAATTACCCTTGATAATATCAATGTGCCAGTAGGGCCAAAGGGACATTTCGCATTTGGACTGCCCCGCGACGCGAACCAATTTGTGACATTGCATGTTACGCAAGGTAAACTCAGCTATGACCAAAAAATTCAGGTTCACTCACGGGTGTTCGATATTGAATATGTTGATGGCCTACCCCCTAATACGGTCAGTCCCCCACCTGAGTGGGCTGCGCGGCGTAAGCTAGAAACAGACCGCGTGCGTATTGGGCGGACTTTGCGAACCGATGACCTTTTTTGGTTTAAGGGTTTTATTCAGCCCGCAAAAGGTCGCTTTTCAGGATTTTATGGCAGCCAGCGCGTCTTAAACGGCAAACCACGCAGCCCACATTACGGCCTTGATATTGCCAATGATACTGGTACACCGATTATCGCCCCTGCTGGTGGTAAAGTCACGTTGGCCGCGTCAGATTTTTTGCTTGAAGGTGGGATCGTCATTATTGACCACGGCTTTGGTTTATCAAGTACATTATTTCATATGAACCGTGTGGACATAGAAGAAGGCCAAATAGTACAGCAAGGGCAACAAATTGGCACCATAGGCGCGCGGGGCCGCGCGAGTGGCCCACACGTTGACTGGCGCATAAATTGGGGAAATGACCAAACGAGTGTAAGGCTGGACCCAGGGCTTGTCATAGGACTTGATCGCCTAAAATAAAACGCCTAAAAAACGAGCATAAATACTATGAAACCTAAAATAATAGAAACGATAGCGATGAAAAAAATGAAAAAAATAGGTCTTGCAACAGCTTTCTTTAGTGTTGCTTCTATATTTGCAACAAGTACATATGCTGAAAATGACGACAACCTTTATATTGACGGATATATTGGTGTGGTTAATGAAATGCGCGACCGCGGTGTCGCATATGACATGGATTTTCCAGCCCTGACAGGAAATCTGACCCTATCTAGCGATATGGGGCTTTATGGCGGGGTGAAAGCCGCTGCCTTAAAAGGTGGGTTTATTCATGATCTGCAGTTAGAAGCTTTTGCGGGTTACAGTTTCGATAGTGCGAGCGGTTATAATTATGACTTTTCTGTTGCCCTAGACCATTATAAGGGTACCAAAAGGCTCAACCTTGGCAATATATATGATGGCACCTACAGCTATCCAGAAATCAAGTTGGATGTATCCCGCGATTTTGGCTTGGTCTATTTCAGTACTGGGGTGGCTTATGCCCCCGATGGGCGCTGGTCAAATCCCAATGCGAAAAGCCTTTATGTGTCTACGGATATTGAAGTCCCTGTCCCTACGATCCCTGAACTGACAGTTTTAGCCCATGTCGGATATGATCATCTTGCTGCAAAATCTGGGGTGTTTGACGGCGTGAAAGATCGTTTTGATTGGTCCCTAGGACTATCCGCATTTGTGAGTGATATTGAATTGAGTTTAACCTATGAACGGGCGTATGATGCGGACCCGATCGCCCCAACAATAGGGACTGATCGCAACGGCAGTTTAATTTTTGGTGCCCGTATGTTTTTCTAGGTATCGCCATTGAAATACGTCTGAAAATCAAAATCTCCTTCTCTTTTCAGTAAAGTATGTTAGCTTTCAGTGATGTTAATAGAGCGAGACCAATGAATAATGATCTTATTATTCGCAAAGTACCTTGGGATAAGTCGAACCGTAACAAATATTTATAGCCAAATGTGGTGATCAAAATTCACTGCATTTGGCTATAGTTCAGAAAGGGAATTTCACCATGAAACGTTTAAAGTATGGATTTTTGGGGGCAGCGCTGGCCTTAGGGCCACTGATGGGCCCCACAGCAATAGCAGATGACCACGCAAAAAAAACCAAGGATTTAACTAGCATTACTGGTGATACGTTCCAGTGTATCCGTGATATGACAGCGGTACGGGGCTTTTATGTTGACAACCTGCTAGGTGATTTGGATGCAACGTTAGAAGTTGCCAACAGTGAAACGGGCGGCGTTTATCCAGCTGGTTCGCTCATCCAGCTTGTGCCAGGGGAAGCCATGATAAAACGGGAAAAGGGTTTTGATGAAGGCACGAAAGACTGGGAATTTTTCGAACTGATCGCAACAAAAGACGGCACAAAAATCAATAAACGCGGCACAACAGATATCGTAAACCGTTTTGATGGCAATTGCTTGGAATGCCACGTGGAAGCGGAACCGCAGTGGGATTTAGTGTGCGAGCAAGACCGTGGCTGTGACCCAATTCCGCTGACACCCACCATGACACGTGCGATCCAAAAAACCGACCCACGCTGCGCCCCCACAGCCCTAACGGACGAGGAAAAAGAAGGCCTGCAAATGCTGATGGAAATGATGGGGGGCTAAGCCACAAAAACATTCCCATTTAAATCAATTTAAAGGCCTTGCTAATGCAGGGCTTTTTTTTGTGAGTTTTCAAGCCAATATTTTTGCAAACTAATCTGGTCAGGATGTTTTTCTCAGGAACAATGGATAAATAATATTGCAATTTATTATATAGCGAGACCAATGAATAATGATTTCATTATTCGCAATGTCTTTTGGGATAAGTCGAACCGACACAAAGACGTATAGCCAAATGAGGTGATCAATATTCACCGCAATTGGCTATAACTGACAGGAACTAACTGATAAATCGGTAACTGTC
>JABABO010000221.1 GCA_014238195.1 Kordiimonadaceae bacterium
TCAGTGATATTCGTATGCCGATTATGGATGGGCTTGAACTGGCTAAGAACGTTCGTGCCTTCAAAAACGAGAAAAAGCATCTAACACTTATTGCTGTAACAGCGAATATAATACCTGACGATAAATACCGCTTTAAATCTGTCGGTATGAATGATGTTCTTAGCAAACCTATCGAATTGGAAAAACTACAACAAATATTACAGAAATGGCTGCCCAAAAAAGACTTCAATCACAACAGCACCCAGACAGACACTCAAACATCTAGCCTAAGCACTACTGGAGATTTATTTTGCCCTGAAAATATGACAAGGCTTGTTGGTGATAACAGCTATGTACATAATAGTTTGGTGAAAAAATTTCTTGAAAGGTGTCCTCAAACACTCAACGAATTACAAGACGCTTTCGACCAACAAAACCAAGATATGGTGATGCTCGTAGCACACCGGTTTAAGTCAGCTGCGAATGCTGTCGGCGCAATGCGCATCTTTGAAATTCTTAACGAAATTGAAACCTTAAACAGTAACAGTAATGACCATGAAAATTGGAAAAAATCCCAAGAGCTGCTCTTATCTTTAAAGCATGTCTGCGATGAAACCTATGTGCTCTTGCAACAGTTTCTAACTTAATAACTAAGGATTTGTAAGCGCTGATGGGAAACAAATCTATAACGGAGGCATCATGATGTTCGATCAGTTAAATGCTCTTATCATTGATGATGATGATTTTTCTATTGATACTATTCGCGCATCGCTTAACGACATTAATATTACCAATGTCACAACAGCAAATTCTGGCGAAAGGGCCCTCGCTGCCTTAAGCGCTAACCAAGCGCCCTATGATGTTATCTTATGTGACCTGCATATGCCAGAGATGGACGGCGAGGAAGTCATTTCAAAAATTGCTGAGCGAAAATACGAAGGTGGTGTGATTTTATACAGCGGCTTGGGTGATACTAATTTACAAGAAATCCATACGCGAATACGAGCATTTGATTTGAATATTCTACAATGTCTGCAAAAACCTGTCACTACGGACGACTTGATCTCTGTACTGTCATATTTTTCTGCAAATGCTCAACCCATTGAAAACCTACAACACGCAAATATCCGCGTTAACATTCTTGATGATGACCCAATGACCTTAGATATTCTTACCCATCAACTCCATGAATTTGGTGTGAGCACCATCGTAACAGCGAGTAACGTGAAAGACCTTAAAGTGGCCTTAAATGAGAACGCTCGCAAGGATGATTTACTGCTCATTGATATATTTATGCCAGACGAAGACGGTGTCCAATTATTGATGGATTTAGGCAAGGCAAACTACGTTGGTAACATCGCACTTATGAGCGGCCGCGATCCAGATTTCCTAGACAGAATTACATCGCTTGGGCAACATCTTGGATTATCAATCTTACGGGCCCAAACCAAACCGCAAAGCTTGGCAGATATTCGCTCATTACTGACGCAGCACTTGAAAAGCCTTGAGTAAAGCCAAAACTAAGCGAGAGGCATCACCCGTTACGTTCTTCGGCACGTTTCCAATCTTCGGGTAAAGAACGCGATGCAAGCCAGAAAAACACCCCGCTTAGTAAGAATGAAAGCACAACCGATGACATCCCCATTCGCACAGAAAAAACTTCTGTATTACTTGGTGCGAACACGTCAATCATAATCCCCGCGAAAGTCGGGCCACCGCCAAGAGCAATCATGTTCAAAACAAAGAAGAATAAAGCAGTTGACGTGGCCCTTACAGAGACCGGTGCCAATGTTTGTGCAATGGCAAAACTTGGCCCCAAATAACACCCAAGGCAAACGAGTAAAAACGCCGAAAAAGTAAGGTGGGCAGCAATTGTTGTGGACCATAACGATCCCAGTGATAAGGGCAAAGCCAACATCACGGCAAGGGCTGGAAGAAAGGCATATCCCCTTACATTTTTACTCCCCCAAATATCCGCAGCTTTTGCACCCAGAAACGTAGCGCCCGCATAGGCAATGCCATTAATGAAGCCAAGAATAATGATAATCTTCTTAAAATCATAATCAGGGTCAATAAGCAGAATAAGCTTCGTCTGAAAACCGCTAAAGGCATATGACGAAAATGAGGCAAAGGCGATTCCAAGACACATAAACCACCATGTTTTAATCGATAATAATTGTTTCACAGCTTCAAAAAATGGTAGCTTTTCTGCTTCCTCTATTACGTTTTCGCCTCGGGCCATCATCGCAGCTTTTTCAGCTTTTTCCATCGCACCGCGTTCTGGTTCAGGCACTAAAATTTTAACTATAACCGCAAGCCCAATACCTGTTAGGCCCAGTATAATAAAGATTCGGCGCCAATTGACAGTGTCCGTGTCTGCCCCTGTGAGCGCAGCCGTTACAAAATAGGCCGTCATAATCCCCAAGGGAATACCCATTGAATAAACCCCAAGGGCACTGGTACGTTCCCGCTTGTCATATAAGTCCGAGATGATAGAATGCGCTGGCGGTGACCCCCCAGCTTCACCAACACCAACGCCTATGCGCGCAAGGGCGATATGGGTAAAATTCTGTGCTAGGCCTGTAAGCGCTGTAAATCCGCTCCAGATCGCTAAAGCGATAGACAATAATGTCACCCGATTAACACGGTCAGCTAGGTAAGCGATCGGGATACCCATAACAGTATAAAAAACCGCAAAAGCAAGACCAATCAGCAACCCTAATTGTGTATTGGTTAAATCTAAGTCTGCCTGAATGAATGGTGCAAGTATGCCAACAATCTGGCGGTCAATGAAATTAAAGCCATATACCAATGTTAAAAGAAACAGAATAAAAGTGCGATAGCGCTTCGATGGTTGACTATGTGGTATTACAGAATTAGCCATATGTACTTCCCTTACTAAACGATACTCAGCCCCCACTAGCTCCCCCCAGCGATATGGCTTATCAAAAATGACTTCAAATATGTAACCTACAGCTTTTATCGAAGTGTGCAAGACGCATTTATATAAGCCTTGATCTTCAAACCATAGTATATCCAATCAAGATATAAGCATGTTTCTTAAAAAATCATTACGATGCCGTTTCGACGATTAGCCACTAAGGTATGCAAGGTTTTCAGTTCTCTGGCTTGCTAGAGGATAAGAATCAATGACAGCGCTGTCTTTTTTTGATGACAAAGCTGAATTACTAGTGTAAGCCTATAAATGAACTGGAAATTCATCACAGTTTAAACTTCATTCTTCCAACTAAAACTGGGCGGACCATTTGGTACCGCCCTTCTTTTTACTGGGTGCGTAAATCTTTTCTGTCAGTGATAATAAAGCGCCATAATGTTACTTTTAAAGGATGATAAATCTATATCAAAGGTGCCGAACTGCTGCGAATTTTTAGCTCGAACGGCATGACGATCTGCTGCCCCTTTTTCGGTTCGTGAATATAAGTAATCAGTTTTTCCGCGGCTTTATGACCCATATCACGAATCGGTTGGCGCACTGTTGTCATGGGCGGCCAAATATAACGTGATAAAGGCGTATCATCAAACCCAACAACCGATAAATCATCGGGTACTTTCAATCCCATATCTAAAGCTGTGTGCATCGCCGCCGCCGCCATATCATCATTTGTAGAAAAAAGTGCTGTAGGACGCGGGTTAGCAGACAATATTTTCTGTGTAGCAGATAAGCCTGAATCAAACGAATAATATCCTTGTGCTATAATTTGGTCATCAACAGCAAGGCCCGCTGCGTTCAACGCATCGCAGTAACCGATAAAGCGGCGCAAACCAGCAGAATGTTGCGGATGACCTTTAATAAAACCAATACGCCTGTGACCTGCCTTAATCAAATAATTAGTCATTTCGAAGACAGCTAGACGATCATCTAACATAATCACAGGCCCATCAAATTTAGTCTCGCCAAAGGCTGGCGGCGAAACCAGAGCATGGGCAAAGTTTTGCGCCACTAAATGTTGGACCAATTCCATATTATCACTAAGGGGCGGGGTTAGAATCAACCCACTCACCCGCGACTGGATAATCAGTTCATCAGTTTGTGCAATCAAATTCGACTTTTGACTATCCAGTGAATAAAGAACCATACCATAACCGCTTTCACGGCAAGTCTCTAATACGCCTGTTTGTAAATTCGCTAAATATGATGGGCTTGGGTTGTCATAAACCAAACCGATTAAATAACTATTTTTACCAGCTAATCCACGGGCAGCAACATTTGGCCAATAATCCAATTGCCGCGCCGCTTCAAGTACTTTTTGGCGCGTTGTTTTCCGTACATTCGGTTCACGGTTAATCACACGGGACACAGTTTTAATTGAAACCTCTGCTAAGGCTGCTACGTCATCAATCGTTATTTTTCTCACACCAACTTCGTCCCTGTTACCAATGAGCCTTTTTGTATTGCTTAATGTTTGTAATTATCAAAACGCCTATTTTATAGTCATTATTCTATAGATACAAGGAAATTGACAGCGCTGTCATTTATGTTTAGTAAAACCACTAGTTTCCCATTGATGCCGTGAACCACTTAAGGCCCTTCGTAAGGTGAAAAGACCCGTTCATGCAGTTTAGAATGCATTATTTTAGGTAATAACTATGACTGACAAAATTTTAAATGCAAACATTCCCAATAGCCGGAAAGGTGATTTAGTGATTGTCGGCGACATCGGCGGCACAAATGGGCGATTTGCAATTGCTGAAATAACGAGCGGGGCGCCAAATGTTCGGGAAATGCATATTTATCAAAGCGCAGACTATACTAATCTAGGCCCAATGTTGGGGAAGTTTTTGACCGACGTGGGCAATCCTAATACAGTCGCTTGCCGTCTTGCCGTTGCGGGACCTGCACAAAAAGACAGCGCATACTTGACCAACTTAGGCTGGGACGTTAACGCCCGAGCGATTGAAACAGAACTTGGTATCAAAGACGTGGGATTTCTAAATGATTTTGGTGCCCTAGCCTTCGCGGCGAGCGTCGTAGAAAAAGAACATACCTTACGCATAAAATCTGGTTCAAAGGTCGAAAACGCACCCATGAGCATGATGGGACCTGGAACAGGGTTTGGGCTTTCCTTATTGGTACCCAACAATACGGGTGGCTATTCTGTTGTCGAAACCGAAGGCGGACATGTGGCCTTTGCACCTGTGACGCCGCTGGAAGAAGATCTCCTAAAATTTCTGCGCCGCGAACATGGTCATGTTTCGGTTGAAACGCTGTTATGTGGTCGTGGACTTGAGCGCATCCATCGCTTTTTAGTGACCTATGGCGGCTCTGGTAACCCTGATCTAACCCCTGCCGAAATTAGCGCCGCCGCCCATGATGGCACACAGCCCTCTGCTTTGCGGGCTGTGCAATTATTTCTGTCGATCCTTGGCAGTGTTGCTGGGGATGTAGCGCTGACACACGGTGCAAAAGGCGGTGTATATTTCGGTGGTGGAATTTTACCCAAAATCGCTAATCAAATTGAAACCAGTGATCTCGTCACACGTTTTACGACCAAAGGCATTATGAGCGAATATTTAACCAATATCCCTATTCACTTGATCACCGCCCCAGACGCTGCACTCATTGGCGCTGCCGCTTCGGTTTAAGGCTTTTGCACGGATTTGTCATATCGCTGTCATGCCAATTATAGGGTGTGGCGTACGATTGACTACGCACCATTCTCTTTTTAAGTGACTAATAGGTTCCAAATTATGATCTGACCATTGGATATAAAAACCATAATGATTTTCAATTTTATATATTATTTTTATACCTTAATTTTTAGGGCAGCCTCTGCTAGTGTGCCTGTTTCAGACTGATCAACCGTGCCATCAGCGCGGCGTATGATCATCCATGAACCACCAACGACAGGGACATGGGCAAGTTCAAGATAATCCTTGGCGTTTAATGGTGTTACGCCGCCTGTCGGGCAAAAACGTGCGTCTGCAAGCACCGCCCCAGCCGCTTTTAAGTAGGGGGCACCACCCGAAGCCGACGCAGGGAAAAACTTCAAACTGTTAAAACCATAATCAAGCGCTGTCATCGCTTCAGACAGTGTCGCCGTACCGGGCAAAAATGCCCAGTTTAATGCAGTGATTTTAGCAGCAAGCGCTGCGGTTAAACCAGGACTAACCCCAAATACTGCACCCGTAGCATGAGCTGTTTCCGCCATGTCCGCATTTAGAACAGTCCCCACACCAACCATCGCATCAGATGGCAAATCGGCGATCACAGCCTTTACTTGCTCAAGTGCCGTTTGATGTCGCAAAGTAATTTCAAAGACACGCATCCCTGCCTCGTATAATGTACGGCTGGTTGTCACAGCTTCTGTTACATTATTAAAAGCCAGAACTGGGATCACGGGTCCTGCCGTAAAAATATCTTCCAAAACGCTCATTCTATTTCCTTACTCATGCTAAAGCAGCACTCTTTAACGTATATTTACTGGCCAAAATAACTGGCCCCTTCATTGGCGGGGCCTACATTTGCACGCATACGCGCAAACAAATCACGCCCATATGTTTGCAGTACGGTGGGGGCAGTGGCAGGCTTGCGGCTTTCAAGGTCTGCTAGCACTTCTAATGTGCCATTTTCAGCGTCAAGCCTAACCAGATCACCCGTTTTCAAACAGGCAATCATCCCACCCGCCAAAGCTTCGGGGGACATATGGATGGCTGCGGGAACTTTACCGCTGGCCCCAGACATGCGCCCATCGGTGACAAGGGCAACTTTAAAGCCACGGTCTTGCAATACACCAAGGGACGGTGTTAATTTATGTAATTCGGGCATGCCATTGGCTTGTGGCCCTTGAAAACGGACAACTGCAATAAAATCCTGTTCCAATTCACCTGCTTTAAAGGCTTTCAGCACATCATTTTGGTCATCAAACACAATCGCTGGCGCTTCAACAAAACGGTGTTGTTCTTTCACAGCTGATATTTTCATCACCCCTTCACCCAGATTACCCTTCAAATGGGCAAGGCCGCCATTGCGCTGAAACGGGTTTGTATGCGGGCGCAAGATACTATCATCCCCTGCGGCATCAACGGCAGGGATGAATGAAACTGCATTGTCCTTTATGATAGGTTTCACAGCAAAATCAGCCATCGTGCCACCCGTTATTGTAGACGTATCGCCGTGCAGATAGCCCCCAGCGAGCAGTTCCTTGATCATATAGCTTGTGCCACCAGCATCATGAAAGGCATTCACATCAGCCAGCCCATTCGGATAGACCCGTGCCAATAACGGCACTGCATCAGAAAGGTCTGAAAAGTCTTGCCATGTCACGCGCCAGCCAGCGGCGGCTGCAATGGCGATAATATGCAGACTATGATTTGTGGAACCACCACTGGATAGCAAACCAATAATGCCATTCACCACAGCCTTAGCACTAACAAGCTCACCAAGTCCTTGCGGTGAAGATGCACTGGCTGCTGTGACGGCGCATTTTGCAGCTTCAGCGTTCAGGGCGGTTCGCATACCCGTGCTGGGCTGCACAAAACTGCTGCCAGGTAATTGCAGACCCATCATTTCCAGCATCACTTGATTGCTATTAGCTGTGCCATAAAACGTACAGGTTCCTGGGCTGTGATACGCGCGCGATTCACTGGCAAGCAAAGCATCTTCGCCGACATCACCAACCGCGTATGCTTGACGAACTTTTGCTTTTTCGCTGTTACTAATCCCTGTTGGCATTGGCCCAGCGGGTACAAACACGAAAGGCAAGTGCCCAAAAGATAATGCCCCAATCAAGAATCCAGGAACGATTTTCACGCAAACACCGAACAGCAAACCACCATCAAAAACATTATGGGTCATGGCAAGGGCTGTACCCATTGCGATCACATCACGGCTGAACAGCGAAAGCTCCATCCCCGGTTGGCCTTGGGTAACACCGTCACACATCGCTGGCACCCCGCCTGCCATTTGGGCCACACCGCCTGCATCCAGCACTGCTTGTTTGACATCATCCAAAAATGCATGATACGGCTGGTGCGCACTTAGCATATCATTATAGGCGCTAACAATCCCAATATCTGGCACAAACCCCGCGTCCACATTTAGCCCCAGCTTTTCTTTTTCTGCCTGTGGACAAGCGGCGATGGCATGGGCTAGGTTACCACAAGATAGTCCGCTACGCGCCCGTCCGTCGCGGCGCATGGCATCTAGCTTTTCATCATAAGCAGCACGACTATCCTTGGACCGCGCAAGTATGCGATTGGTAACATTTTGGACCGATTGATGTGTCATCTGATCTTCCTTCAGGGCTTTTATGCTTAAAACGATAACGCTTTACGGCGCCCAATAAACGTTCAGGGGTTTCTTTAGTAAATTGATTAAACGCCCAATTGGTAAATTTTGACCGGTGTTTACTGCGCTTTCAAATACACCGCGTTTTTCATCACCCGTTATCATTAAGGCGGTATGATCTGCTTCAACAATCGCTCGCGCTGTTAAACTTACGCGGTCTAGCTCACCGCCTGTAACGTCTGATCGCTTCGCATGCAAGGCTGTGACATATGCCCCAGACGTTAGATCAAAGGCTTCTTCCAAACCCTCAGCATCTGGGAACAAACTTGCTGTATGCCCATCAGGCCCCATGCCCAAAAGCACACTTGTAAAGGGCAGTGTATGATTTTTATATCGCGCATCTAAGGCTGGTGCAGCATCGTGAATAGTTTCAAAATCCTCGTCCCACATAGGTGTAAAACTTGCAAGCGCTCCATACTTCACCAGCAGCTTTTCGCGCATAAATGTTTCATTGCTACGCGGATGGCTAGGGGGTACCCATCGTTCATCTACTAAGCAGATATGGACATTTTCCCATCCCAAATTTTGACCTGACATCGCTTGAAATAACGGTGCGGGGGTTGACCCGCCAGACACAGCCCAATTCACCTTTTGACCTGCGTCAAACCTCGCCTGAAAGCGACTTGTCATTGCGTCTGTCATCGCTTTGGTTAGGTCTGCTAAGTCCTTAAATTCATGAAATTCATACATTTATATTGATACATCCATAAACTGATTTGAAAATATTTTAGCTGTTTAGACCGAACCATTTTCGGCCATCATTATTCATCATACTGTGGGCTTCATAAGGCCCCCATGTGCCTGCTGTATAGGGCAGTGGTTTAGTCCCTGACGCTTCCCATTCAGCAATGATACCGTCAACCCAGCGCCATGCGTATTCCACTTCATCACGGTGTACAAACAAACTTTGGTCGCCTTTGCTTGCCGCTAGTATCAATCGCAGATATGGGCCTAAACGATTTGGATCGGTGACATCCAAATTCAGTTCCTCTTCTTTCAAAGCATCTTCGCCTTGAGCATGGTTTTTAACCATCATGCGCAATGCTAAGTGATCTTCGGGTTGCAAACGGATAATAAAACGGTTTGGCTCAGACCGATCATGCCAATTTTTGTTACTATTGTGGGGAACATCCTTAAATTGGATCATGATATCAGCGAAACGATCTGGCAAACGTTTACCCGTGCGCAAGTAAAATGGCACACCTGCCCAGCGCCAATTCTCGACAAAGGTTTTAATCGCCACATAGGTTTCCGTCGTGCTGTCAACGTCTAAGTCTACATCATCATTGTAACTGCCAACCGCTTCACCACCCATAGCGCCTGCTGTATATTGCCCGCGCACAACTTGGTTTTTCACAATTTCTGGAGTGATCCCTTGTAATGCTTTAAGCACTTTGAGCTTTTCTTCACGAATACCGTCACCGTCCAAATTAGCAGGGGGTTCCATCGCCACTAAACACAATAATTGCAGTAGATGGTTCTGCACCATATCACGCATGGCCCCCACCCCTTCATAATAACCGCCGCGACCAACAAGTCCTAAATCCTCTGCGATTGTAATTTGAATATGGTCAATGGTTTCGCTGTTCCATAGTTTTTCAAACAAAATATTTGAAAACCGTAAGGCCAGTAAGTTTTGCACGGCTTCTTTACCCAAATAATGATCAATGCGAAAGGTTTGTTTTTCAGTGAAATATTCCGCGACTTGGGTGTTGATTTCCTGTGCACTTTCAAGATCATGTCCCAAGGGCTTTTCTAGAACAACGCGGCACTGATCGCTATTTAAACCATGGTGGCTAAGCGCCGCACAAACACCCGTGAATAACTTGGGCGGAATTGCTAGAAAATGAATAACAGGACGGCTTTGCTGCACCTCAATATCTTTTTGCAGCGCCGCCCAACCAATATGATCTGGGTCCGTTAACCCAAGCGGTAAAATAGTCACAATTTCGGCAAATGCAGACAGTACTGCATCATCAAGCCCGCAGCTTGGAACATTTCCCCCAAAGACTTCCCCGAGCCATGTCCTCGTGTCTTCGCTTGGTTTACTGCGGGTCGTAAGATAAATACGGCTCTCTTTACAAATCGATCCAGCCCTAAACCCAGAATAAAGTGCAGGTAAAAGCTTTTTACAGGACAAGTCACCGCGACCGCCAAATATTACAAGATCAAAAGCATCATCTGTCATTTTTGTACCCTTCCAGTCTTCTGAACTACTTCTCGGTCTCTCAGGCCCATAGCCCGTTTAATCAAGGCTTGAGTTGAGGGATCATAAGCTGTTAATTCTTGGGGTGACGTTTGGTCGGATGTCATTTGTTTATGCACCCCTGACGCCAGTATTTTACCAAGCTCCACACCCATTTGGTCATAAACATTCACCCCCCATAATGTGCCAGCAACAAAGGTGCGATGCTCAAAGAACGCCACAAGCACCCCCAAAGTAAACGGTGTAAGTTCATCTAATAATAGTGTTGTAGAAGGACGATTGCCTGTAAAGCTTTTTGCTAAAGCTAGGCTTGCGGGGGCATCATCTGGCAATTCTGCTGCGGCTTCCTCTGAACTGCGCCCTGCCATCAATGCAGCCCCTTGGGCAAAACAATTAGCAAGCAGCCATTCATGATGGACATGCATATCATGGTCTGCCTTGATCACCGCAATAAATTCAACGGGTGTTAAGTGCGTCCCTTGATGCAAAAGCTGAAACACTGCGTGTTGGCCATCCGTGCCAACCCCGCCCCATAATATGGGCGAGGTGGCCCAGCTTAAGGCCATGCCATCATCAGTTACATTTTTGCCATTACTTTCCATTTCCAGCTGCTGCAAATAATCAGGCAGCAGTCCCAAACGTTCGTCATATACAAATTGCGCACGGGTTTCAGCACCCATAAATGTTGCGTACCAAACATCAATCACTGCTGCAATGAACGGCATATTTTCATGTTTGTCAGCAGTGGCAAAATGTGCGTCCATTGCCTGCGCACCATGCAGCAAATCCTCAAATACATCGCAGCCAAAAGCGACAACGGCAGGAAACCCAACCGATGACCACATGCTATAACGCCCACCAACCCATTCGGCAAATGGCAGGATATGATTATCGCTAATACCAAACTCGCTCGCTTTTTCAGGTGCAGCGGTTAAGGCCGCCATTTGCTGGACAACATGTTTGACACCGCCTGCTGATAACCACGCCATCACGGACCGCGCATTTACTAAGGTTTCAATGGTGGTAAAGGTTTTGCTAGCCACCACCAAAAGTGTGCGCTTTGGGTCACAGATTTTGAAAACAGGGACAAGGGCATGCGCATCAATATTAGACACAATATGCATATCAAAAGCGCTGTCATGTGCACGACTGAGGGTATCAAGTAACATATCAGGACCAAGTGACGATCCGCCAATGCCTAAGCAGATGATATGCTTATAGGTGTTGCCGCTTTCAGACCGCACTTTGCCACTGCGGACATCATCAGCGAATGCATACATTTTTGCTTTTTGATCAGCGACTTCACTGTGGATATCACTGCCATTAATATGCATTGGCCTTGGCCCACTACCGCGCAGTGCCGCATGTAGGGCAGGACGATTTTCTGTTTTATTGACAATACCACCGCTCAGTAAAGCCGTGCGGGCAGCATCGAAATCACGCGCATCGGCCAAATCGCATAAAGCCTGCATGACCCTGTCATCAATATGTGTTTTGCTATAATCAAATGTTATGCCCAACGTATGCAGCGTTGTCTTATCAAGACGTTCA